>JAVHPR010000037.1:0-6678 GCA_036170695.1 Bacteroidia bacterium | reverse complement strand
AAACAAGTTCGGAATGACCAACAATGCGACAAAACAAACTTGACTTGACACTAGAAATTAGTATTAGCATAAGTATATAAGTCATTAATATAATCAATGGCAGATACATTGTCGCTGCGAGGCCTTCAACCTGTGAAATAACAGGTAGACATCTGAGAAAAATCATTTTTGGCTTTGGCTTAATACTGCAAATTTGCACTATAATTCAACGTGTAAGCGGGTAGTATTAAATTTAAAATTAAAAAATTATGAAAAAATTAAGATTAAGCGTTGCAACACTGTTAGCTATAGGAATAGTTGCAGTGTCTGCTACAGGATGTAAAAAAGAATCCGGACCGGTAGGGCCAGCGGGTAGTGCCGGAACAAATGGAACAAATGGAACAGATGGAACAAATGGAACAAATGGTGTGATAATTTCGCCTGCTGATCAGACTGCTTATGATGCAGCCAGTGCTAATAATGGAGGTTTATATTACAATAAATTTTGGTTGAACCCTGCTGATGGAACAACTCTTGCAGGAACTGATGCTACTATAACATCTAACGCTGATTTTTTTCGTTGTAAATCATGCCATGGATGGGATTTATTAGGTACTAATGGATATTATATTAGTCGTGGGCCAACGGGAACACGCCCCAATGTGGCACCTAATAATTTGAATTTTTTCGCTCAAACACGTAATATTAAAGAAGTTTTTGATGCTGTTAAACATTCAGGAGGACGCTTAAAGGGATTGCCGGTCAAATCATTAAACAGTAATATGCCTGATTATAGTTTGCTTATGACCGATGTTCAAATATGGGATATTGTTAAATATTTGAAAGAAGGAAGAATTAATTCCGATAAAATGTATGACTTAAAAACTACAGGCACATACCCAACAGGTAGTTATGTTATGGACAATCTTGGAAAAAATGGAGATGCTACTGCCGGTGCTACTTATTTTTCTTCAAAATGCGCATCATGTCATGGAGCAACAGGTACTTTGCAAATTCCGGGAACCTCCACAATTGGATATCTTGCTCGCAACAAATCAGCTGAAATGAATCATCTTGTAAAATTTGGTCTGCCGGGTCAAACAATGTTTAGCGCATCATTTGTACACAATATCACTGAAACTGAAATGGTAAATATGAACAAAGCCTTGGCTGATACAACTAACTTCCCTGATTAATAATAAACGAAATGTATTTTTTAAAGGGCATCGGAATAAACCGTTGCCCTTTTTTTTAGCTATTTATCTGATATAGAATCACTTGCCATAATTTAATAATAGATATACTTCCCATCCTTCTAAAGTGACAATTATCAGTATCTGGAAATTGCTGAATAATGTATAAGTGACTTCAATCATTTTTAGATTCATGTATAAACTCTACTTTTATAGCTGAATCAGATAATATCCATCTATGAAGCTAGTTATTCCTACCAACTTTTCAGAAGATTATTTCGATAAAATTGATTTTTCCCAAACCGAAGAGATTTATGGGAAAATGACGATTGACCTGATTGGCGGCGGAAGAGCTGCGTTTACACTCCCAACTGTAAAAAAAGAACAGATAGTTGAATTTACGAAAGAGACCCACAAAAGAGGTATGCAATTTAATTACCTGATGAATGGCACCTGTTTCGATAATCTGGAAGTCAGCAAAAAAGGATATTGGAAACTAAGAAAACAACTGGACTGGCTTTGTGAAATTGGTGTTGATGTGGTTACCGTTTCCTTGCCAATGCTCCTTGAAATTGTGAAAAAGCACTACCCACAATTATCTGCTTCAGTTTCCATTCAGGTTTTGATTAACAATTTAGAAAGAGCAAAATATTGGGAAGATTTGGGTGCAGATAAATTAAATATTTCATATGTTGATTTAAATAAAAATTTTAAAGAACTTCGGAAAATCAGGAAGCATGTAAAATGTAAGATTCAAACCATTGGAAACCTGATATGCATGAATCGTTGTCCCTTTGTTACTTTACACGGAAATTACAATGCTCATACCAGCCAGAGCAATCATTGCATGGATAATTTCGGCTTGGATTATTACCTTTCCAATTGTGCCGGAAAATTACTTTCGGATCCTGTTGAAATACTTAAATCTGCATTTATCAGACCTGAAGATATTCATTATTATGAAGAAGAGGGTGTTGATAACATGAAGCTGGTGGAAAGAAGCATGACTACTGATAACCTGGCCAGGATTGTGAATGCATATTCAAAAAGAGAATATGATGGCAACATGATGGATCTTATTCATGGGTTTTCAAAATACATAATATATAATAAAAAGAACTTTTTCCTGACCGGTAAAAATTATCTTTTTAAACCATCTCATGTCAATGTTTTTAAGCTTGGAGGTTTGTTCGCTAAATTGAATAAATTAAGAGAGAAAAAGGAGTTTAACGAGAGCTTTGATTTATACATTGACAATAAAAAATTAAATGGTTTTATGGACATCTTTTTTAAAAACAAATGCGGAAGGTTATGCGATAATTGCACCTGGTGCCGTGATTTTGAGAAGGAAGCTGTTAGTTACCTCGTACCCATTGAGGAGCATAAAAAAAATATTGATCTTTTCCTTAAATCAAAGGATGTGCTTATTAACGGAGAGCTGTTTTGATAAAAAAAATATTTTTTTTATTAATATTTCAGCTTTTATTTATTCCTTCGCACTCTGAATTTCCTGAAAAACCTTTATAGCATTAGACTTTATATAAGTTAAAATGTTAGGAAATTCTATTTTTTTATAAAAAAAACCATTAAGTGCGTCATTGCGAGACTTTTTCAGTCGAAGCAATCTCAAACAATAATAGAAGTGAGATTGCTTCGTACCTCGTAATGACGCTCCTAATGAGCATTCAAATATTTTAACAATATTAACTTATATAAAGTCTAATAGTATGGACAAAAAATATAGTTGGCTCATTCTTTCTGTAATACTTCTTATTACATTACTCTGTTTTTTCCCTTTACGAAATCTCAAGTTTGACTTTGACATTGAAAAATTTTTTCCGGCTAAAGACCCGGATCTCGCTTTTTTTCAGAATTTCAACGAACGTTTTTCATCAGAAATTGACGATGAGTATATTTTTATCGGATTATCAAGCAAACGCGGTATATTCAACAGACCATTTCTTGAAAAAGTTGATAGCCTGACAAAATACATTAACAGTCTGGACAATATAATAAATGCGTATTCAATAACGAATCTTACCTATTTTTATTCCCAAAATGATGCGGTTTTACAGGATAAAATTGTTCATATTTCACAGCCTGAGTTATATAAAAGTGATTCAATTAAACTTTTTGAATCTACAGAATACAGGAAAATGCAGGTTTCAAAAGATGGCAAGTCCACTGCAATATCAGCTTTTAATATTAAGGGGCTTAGCACCGCCCAAAAGGACATAATAATAAACAGTATAAACGCCAAGATTGAGGCATTGGCTTTTGACAAGTCCTATTTTACCGCAAAAATCAGGGTAGAAAAAACTTTTGTTTCTGAGACAGAAAAAAATCTGAAAATATATCTGGTTTTATCAACACTCATTATAGCTCTTACTTTATTCTTCCTTTTTCGGTCTGCAAAAGACATCTTAGTGCCCTTTGCCTGCATTATTATTTCATTAATCTGGACGCTCGCTCTCATTGCCCTTTTTGGTTACCCTTTAGATATTATTTCCAGTTTACTACCCCCAATCCTTGTAATAATATGTATGTCGGATATTATACATATTTCTATTCGCTATAAAGAGGAGGTGAAAAAAGGGTTTTCAAAAGAAATTGCATTAAAGCGAACTTTCAAAGATATAGGACCTGCTGTTTTTTTAACTTCAGTTACTATTGCCGTTGGATTTTTCTCACTGTGCAATACCAATATTATACCGGTCAGAATATTTGGTCTTTTCGCAGGAATAGGAGTGATGATAGAATATATTGTTACTATCGGGTTCATGTGGGCGATCAACAACCTGACACCTGTTCCATCAACAAAAGGTTTTAAAACCATTGGGTGGGAGAAATTCCTAAGTTCCTGTTTTCTTCTTCTGATAAAAAATAAGTACCGTGTATTTTTAGTTACATTTTTATTTTTGGCTCTTTCTGTATTTTTTATAAGCAAGATTCAAGTGAACAGAAGTTTACTGCGGGAAATACCAAAAAACAACCCCATTCTGGAATCTTACAAGTTTATCGAAAACCAATTTGCAGGGACACGTTCGTTTGAAATGCAGCTGACTTTACCTGAGAACAGTACTTCCTTTTATGATATAAATGTTCTGAGGGAAATAGACGAAATAGAAAAATATGTTGAAGATAGTATGAAAGTTGGATTCTTAATTTCTCCAGGATCTTTTTTTAAAAGCGCCAACAAAGTATTTACCGGTGGAGGCAATACTAATTATACTTTACCAAAGACTCAGGAAGATTTAGCATATTGCTATAAATATCTTGCATTATCTTCCTGGGGAAAAGATATGGGACGTTATATTACTACCGATGGGAAATATGCAAGAATGAGCGGCAAACTCACCGATTTAACAACAAAGGAATTTGATGTGCTGAGTGAAAAATTTGATGCTTTTTTCACCAAACGGCAAAAGCCTTTTCACTTTACATACAAATTAACAGGTTCTTCCATTTTATTTGACAAAATTTCCCTTTCATTGGTAACTAATATGATTCAAGGGCTAGCGATGGGTTTTATTCTAATATCATTGATTGGTTTTTTCATATTCCGCGGTTCTGTTAAAATGGGATTAATAATGCTGATACCGAATGTTGTCCCCATCGTTTTTGTGGCGGCGGTTATGGGAATTCTGGGAGTTTGGCTGAAAGAAGATACTTCGGTAATTTTCTCAATAGCCTTAGGACTTGCAGTTGATAATACCATTCATTTTGTCAGTAAATTTAAATTAGAACTTGAAAAGGGAAAGAGCGCCTTATATGCTGTGAAAAGGACGTATCTGTCTGTTGGTAAAGCAATGATTGTCACCACTATAATATTATTTGCCGGGTTTCTGACGCTATTGTTTTCTACTTTCGGAGGTACTTATTATATCGGGCTTCTAATTAGTTTGTGCATTGTTTTTGCACTTGTAGCAGATCTTACAATCACTCCATTGCTGCTGCTGTTTTTTTATAAAAAAAGAAAAAAAACTGTTCCCATTGAAACAAGTTTTCCTGAAAAGAAATAACTGAAATATTTACGCTGACAGGACTGTTTTGTGAAAGAAATTTAGGATGTCATCTAAACTTTTATTCATACATTTGTGATACCTTAAAGATTACCGAACTGCTGAATTACAATCCCTGATAAATCCAAATAAAAAACATGAAAAAAATCGGATGCTTGCTTAGTTTTATCATTTTTTATTCAACATTAATGTATTCACAACAAGAGCCTGTAAAATTTGAAGGTCAGGCACAAGGCACATCATATCACATCACCTATTTTGATAAAGAAAACAGAAATTTTCAACCTGAAATTGAAAAAATCCTGTCTGATTTTGATAAATCCGTTTCAACTTTTCTTCCAACTTCTATTATTTCGAGAATAAACTCAAATGAGGAAAATGTAATCGTTGATAAATATTTTATTGATTGTTTTAATAAAGCAAAAGAGGTGTGGAAAAACACCGATGGAGCTTTTGATCCAACAGTTTATCCTATTACAAAAGCCTGGGGTTGGGGACCAGCCAAAAAGGAGAATATCGAAAAAGAAAAAATTGACAGCATGCTGAAATTTGTAGGGTTGGATTTAATTGAATTAAAAGGCAATAAGGTTGTTAAAAAAGATCCGCGCGTTTCCTTGGATTTTAATGCTTTTGCACAAGGGTATTCGGTTGATGTGGTTTCAAGGTTTTTGGATTCAAAAAAAATTACTTCCTATATTGTTGAGATTGGTGGAGAGGTGTATGCAAAAGGTAAAAAACCAAACGGTAATAACTGGGTAACCGGTATTGAAAAACCAATTGATAACAAGGAATCTGCAAATCCTTTGAAGGCAATTGTTAAACTCGAAAATATGGCTGTTGCAACATCCGGAAATTACCGCAAATTTGTTATTGTAGATGGAATAAAATACGGCCATCATATCGATCCGAAAACAGGTTACCCAACCAAAAATAATTTATTAAGTGCTTCCATATTTGCAAAAGACTGCATTTCATCTGATGCAAATGCAACAGGAGTTTTAGTATTGGGGCTTGAAAAAGCGAAGGTGTTTTTAAAGAAGCACACTGAATTAGAAGCCTATTTGATTTATTCTGACGATAAAGGAAATTACCAAATATTTGAAACCCCTGGTCTGAAATCTATTATTTCCGATGCGAAGGAATAATAAAAAAAAACTTCCCAAAAGAATATCCGCACTAAAGATAACAGTTCAGAAGATGTCAGTTCAGAGCCTTTGTTGCAGATCTTACAATCACTCCATTGCTGCTGCTGTTTTTTTATAAAAAAAGGAAAAACCGAAAGAATTCTTCTACGGTTCAATCAACGGCAGATTAAAACATTTATCCCATTAGCTGAGTAAGCATATCGTCAATTTAATAGTTTGGCTATGGTCAAAAATTATGTGAACATTTATTGAAAAACTAAAAACCAAAACCTAATTTTACAGACTTGGGGTTTTTCAGTAAATGATTCGCTAAGCCATAAAGTTTTTTAATCTAAAATA
>JAVHPR010000036.1:0-1325 GCA_036170695.1 Bacteroidia bacterium | reverse complement strand
CTTGAAATACTTGATGCAGGAGAAGGTACTTTTGCAATTACTGAGGATGGACAATTACAGGCAGGTGAAAGTGTCAAAGCAAAAATTGTTGTTCAAAATACCGGACAGGGAATTTCAAGTAACACTATATATAATGTAACAACAGCTGATAATAATATTTTCCTGCGTGACAATTCCGGAACAATTGGCACATTAAATCCGGGCGAGACAAAAGAAATTTATATCACTCTCAGCCCAAACAAAAGAGTAACTACAAAAGATAACCTACCAGTGTTTTTAGACATAAAAGAAGAACAAGGCAAAGGCAATTTAACAGCATTTCAATTGCCTGTAAAACTTAATCAAAAGCCACCAAAGACCAACATTGTGACAATGAATAAAGACGTGGAATCGCTCACAAAAAACATTGCACGTTTTGAATATTCATCAAAGAAATTTACTGCAAATGCAGGAAATACCATGAACATTAAATCTGTTATCCCATCACAGACCAAAAGAAAAAATGCTGTTGCTGTAGTTTTCGGTGTTGGCAAATATGAAAATATTGCCCCTGCGCATTATGCTGATAACGATGCAACAATTATGAAAGAATATTTTGAAAAAGTTCTTGGCATAGAACAGGTACTAATTTTTACCAACAAAGAAGTTACCATAAGTAGTTTTAACAAAGTTTTTAATCCCGATTATGGCGAACTTCAAAAGGCAGTTGTAAAAGGCGAAACCGATGTGTTTGTGTTTTATTCAGGTCATGGAATACCCGATAAATCTGGCGAAAATACATATCTGTTTCCTTCCGATGGAGTAAAAGAAGACTTAGTAACATTTGGTTACAGCACAACAAAGCTTTATGAAAACCTTAGCAAATTGGGAGCTAAAAGCGTAACTGTAATTCTTGATGCCTGTTTTAGCGGAGCATCACGCAAAAGCGAAAAAATAAAAGAAGAAAATCTCGTTGCACAAAAAGGGGTGAAAATAAAACCTAAAACCCCTTGGATTAACAACCCTGCTTTTACAATGATTAATTCTTCTACAGGTGAAGAAACCTCACTGGGCTTCGACCCATCGGAAACAGGTTTGTTTACATATTATTTCTGTGCAGGTTTGCAGGGAAAGGCCGATGAAAATGGCGACAAAAAAATTACAATGGGCGAACTCAAAGGATATGTTATTGGTAAAGTAACCGAACATTCCAAAAAAAATTTCGGTATTTAAACCCCTGAATTTACGGGCGATGAAAATGTAATATTAGTAGAATATTAATAAACTTATAATTATGAATACAACATTATTAAAAAGTAACTTCCACCTTCTGATTGATAGTATCA
>JAVHPR010000035.1:0-26449 GCA_036170695.1 Bacteroidia bacterium | reverse complement strand
TTTCATAAGGAGCTAAGATACTATTTTTTTACATGTCTAAAGCAGATAAGCAATCCATTAAAAATAAAGCCTTTTGCAATACCTCCTGATAGAGGAAACGCAAAAGCATAAGTTTTGTTAGTTGTACTTTTAATGCATATTTCAGGTCCATTCGGATTTGTATTTCCTGGTTGTGTGGTACCGTCTATTGTTACAGAAACACTATTAACAGAGGGTAATAACGTTGCGGGAGTAATGGTAAAAACGCCTGTAACAACGCTATAATTAGGATCGGATATTGGAATATTAAATGTAATAATATCAGCATCTACCGGATTAACGTTTGCAGAAGTAATTGCCTGGCGTAAGGAGCCGGCACCTGCATCCAGCGTATTGATAACGCTAAAAGTAGTCGCATTTGTTTTTAAAGAAACGAATGCAATTAAACAAAAAATAAAAAAATTGAGAGAAGTAGTTTTTGATTTCATGAAGTAAATTTAGGTTGTATTAACAAACTTACAAAATTCAATGATACCAACAAAACTATCTTTTTGAAAAGAGATGGGGAATGGAAGATGTTAGATGTTAGATGTTAGATGTTAGATGTTAAATTTTAGATGTTAGACCTTAGTTGTTAGTTGGGAAATGTTAAATGAGAGATGGGAGATTTAATAAAGTTATTCAATTATCGAATACTTTGAATATGCGGTATTCAAGCTGCAGGAATTAAAATGCCACCACTCGGTGGTGATACCGGAAAACCCCGCCCGATTCATCACATCGCGCAATAAACCACGACTAAGTGATTGCTTGTGAGAAAGTTTTCCCTCCTTAATCATCTGATTCTCTACACTGGGATAGGCAAGTTCTCCAAAATAATCGTAAGGAGTGCCCATATCCAAAACAATACCGTGTTCATCAATAAAGCCAACATCAACAGCTGCACCAAAATTATGAAGTGATCCTTCTTTAGGATTAGATAAAAATTTTGTTCGTTCATTGTAGGGAATGTCAACGGTTGACCACATTTTCTGCTGAATACTACGTGGTCGGGCTGCATCAAAAACAATCAGGCTATAGTAAGGGAATTTTAATTTTAATAAAAATTGTGCCTTTTTCAACTTTTCTGCAACATCCTTTTGTAAATAGCATTTATTAAATCCTCCATACATATTAATACCCATAAAATTATCTGTAGTTGAATATTTTAAATTAACAACAATACTGCTATCAATAGATTTAATATCCACCAAACCCGCATTAATAATCGATTGCTCGGTTTTAGAACAAATCAAAGGAATTTTAACCGTTTCAAAATATTTCGGAACAGAATCAAAGCAGATTTTTACTGGTGACGATTTTAAGGAAGTTTCTGAACCACTATTTTTTTTAATTTGAGCCGAAGGAAAATAGGTAGAGTTAATATAATCATAGCATAAATTGAACACATAAGCGTAAAAATCAAAAGGTTGCTTATTTACAGAAACTTCAGGAGGGGAAGGATTTCCTGAAGAGGTAATACTCTTACAGGAAGCCACATTGAAAGATAAAAGGAATAAGACGCATATTCCGATAACTGAAATTTTCATCCTATAAAGGTATAAAAAAAATTAAACGATGCGCTGATGTGCAAATTGAACAGATAAACTAATAATTCGTAAATTCGTTTTTTTATTTGTCATTTATTCATCAGCACATCAATAAATCAGCACATCAACATTTCAACCTATGCCTTCATTTGATATTGTAAATAAAGTAGATGCTCAATTGCTTGATAATGCAATAAATGTAGCACGCAAAGAAATAATAAATCGTTTTGACTTCAATGGTTCTAAAAGTGAAATTACCTTGGATAAAAAAACAATGACGATTCATGTATTAACCGAAAACGATATGCGCATGGATTCGATTGTTGATGTTATCCGTAACCGGATGATCAAACAAAAACTTGATCCCTTGTGTCTTGATTTTGGTAAAGATCAATATGCTTCAGGATTTATGGTGAAGAAAGATATAAAAGTACGTGAAGGAATTGATAAGGATGTCGCCAGGAAAATTATTAAAGATATTAAAGATTCCAAACTAAAAGTGCAAGCTCAAATGATGGATGACCAGGTTCGCGTAACAGCTAAAAAAATAGATGATTTACAAGCTATAATGGCACTCATGAGAAGAGAAAATTACGAATTACCTTTACAGTTTATGAATATGAAATCATAAATTATTTTTCTTCACATCAATCCCCAACTCATCCAATTGCTCTTGCGCAATGATGGATGGAGAATCAATCATCACATCGCGCCCCGAATTATTTTTTGGAAAAGCAATAAAATCGCGTATTGAATCGGAACCACCAAACAATGAACACAAACGATCAAAACCTAATGCCAATCCACCATGCGGAGGAGCACCGAATTCAAAAGCATTCATCAGAAATCCGAATTGTGATTGTGCATCTTCTTTTGTAAAGCCAAGCAAATCAAACATTCGCGACTGTAACTGTTTGTTGAAAATACGGATAGAACCACCACCAATTTCAACACCATTAATAACCATATCATAAGCATTGGCTCTGACCTCTCCAGGCTCAGAATCAATCAATTTAATATCTTCGGGTTTTGGTGAGGTAAAAGGGTGATGCATAGCATGCCAGCGTTTTGCTTCTTCATTCCATTCCAATAAAGGAAAATCAATTACCCAATGGCAGGCAAAAGTATTTTTATCACGCAAACCTAAACGTGTTCCCATTTCCAAACGCAATTCGGATAATGCTTTTCGGGTTTTATTTTTTTCACCGGCTAGTATCAACATCAAATCACCTGGTTTTGCATCAAAAGCAAGAGCCCATTTTTTTAGTTCTTCTTCGTTATAAAATTTATCTACCGAAGATTTAATTGTTCCATCAGCATTATAACGTGCATACACCAAGCCTGTAGCTCCTATTTGCGGGCGTTTTACAAAATCGGTTAATTCATCTAATTGTTTGCGGGAGTATTCTGCTGCACCTTTCGCACAAATACCAATAACAACTTCAGCATCATCAAAAACTTTAAAACTTTTTCCACGAACGAGATCAACTCCCTCTCCTTCGGAGAGGGCTGGGGAGAGGTTTATGAATTTCATTTCAAACCGGATATCAGGTTTATCATTGCCATAAAATTTCATTGCATCAGCATACGTCATTCTCGTAAGAGTAGGAATATCAATACCTTTCACCGATTTGAATAAATGTAAAACTAAACCTTCAAACGTATTTAAAATATCTTCCTGCTCTACAAATGCCATTTCACAATCTATCTGAGTAAATTCAGGCTGACGGTCGGCGCGTAAATCTTCATCTCTGAAACATTTTACAATCTGATAATAACGGTCAAAACCTCCTATCATCAATAATTGTTTGAAAGTTTGTGGTGATTGGGGTAATGCATAAAATTCACCTTGATTCATTCGTGAAGGAACAACAAAATCCCTTGCACCTTCGGGTGTTGATTTGATCAATACTGGAGTTTCAACTTCAAGGAAATTGAGTTTATCCAGATAATTCCTTGTTTCAATAGCCAGACGATGGCGAAGCTCCAGATTTTTGCGAACAGGATTTCTCCGCAAATCCAGGTAGCGGTATTTCATACGGATGTCATCACCGCCATCAGTATCATCTTCAATGGTAAAAGGAGGAGTAAGCGCAGAGTTTAATACGATAATATTATCAGGATAAATTTCAATATCACCGGTTGCAATTTTATCACTTTTTGAATAACGTTCAGCAACTTTTCCGGTAACACTGATAACAAATTCCCTACCTAATGTGCGGGAGATGTCTGTCACTTCTTTCGCAGCCTTTTCAGTTTCAATGGTTATTTGCGTAATACCATAACGGTCGCGCAAATCAATCCAAAGCAATGAACCTTTATCTCTGACCCCTTGCACCCAACCACTTATGGTTACTGATTCTGCAACATTTTTAATTCTTAATTCTCCGCAGGTGTGTGTTCTTAACATAAAATTTAGTATGATTTATTAATTTGAAAATTTATTAATTTGAAAATTAAAAAGGTTCTTCATAGAATTAGAAAATGTAAAAATACCCTAAACACATAACAAAATAGTGTCAAGTCAAGTTTGTTTTGTCGCATTGCTGGTCATTCCGAACTTGTTTCGGAATCTTATGGATGCTGAAACAAGTTCAGCATGACTTTAGGATATTTCACGATTGACATGACAATAGCATATTAACACATTTTCAAATTGATTTATATTCTTATCCCAATAACAGTAACATCATCAACCTGATCTAAATTACCCTTCCATCCCAGAAACTCTTTTTCTAAAATATTTTCCTGTTCTTCTAAAGGTAAAGTATGAATAGAAGTTAATATTTTTTTAAGCTGTTTTGACATGAATTTCTTTCCCCTGATGCCACCGAACTGATCTGCATAACCATCTGTGCCAAGGTATATAATATCACCTTTTTTTGCTATTATTTCCTGTTGAGTAAAAGGTTTCATATTTGAATAGAATCCAACAGGTTGCTTATCGCTCTTGTATTCCATAAAATTTGTGCTGTTGTTCTGAGCCGAAATAATATAAATCGCGTTATTAGCGCCAGAAAAATAAATTTTCACATCGTCCGTTTCAGGAGATTTAAATACTGATATTAAAGCAATATCCATCCCATCTTTACCACCGGAATCAAGTTGATCCGGATTAAGCGCAAGTATAATTATCCGTCTTAGTTCATCAAGAATCAAAGCAGGCTCAACTATTTTTTTTGAATGTGAAATTTCATTTAATAAACTAATTCCGATTAAACTCATAAATGCTCCGGGAATACCATGGCCCGTGCTATCGGCACAAGCAATTAAAGTCCGATCCGGCAATTTAAATGTCCAATAAAAATCACCACTAACTATATCTCTGGGTTTATAAATTATAAAATAATTCTTTAAAGTTTGCATCAATATTTTTTCGGAGGTTAAAAAACATTCCTGAATACGCTTTGCATAATTTAAACTATCTGTAATTGCCTGAATTGCTTCCGAAAGTTTAACATTAGAGCCTTTCAATTCAAGAGTGCGTTCAATTACTTTTTCTTCGAGTATCTTTTTTTCTTTTGCTAAATGGGATGTCCGATAATTAATGAAACCTAAAACAGAACCGACAATAAACAAAATCGATAATGTATAAAACCACCAGGTTTGCCACCATGGAGGCTTAATTGTAAATGTAAAAGCTACAATATCATCACTCCATATCTTGTTACTGTTTATAGCTTTTACCTTAAATGTGTATGTTTTGCCGGGTGCAATATTTGTAAAATTTGCTTCGGTGTTAACTGACAAAGGCGACCATTCATTATCCTGACCTTCGAGGAGGTATTTATATTTTACATTGTCTGTTGTGAGTGCCTGAAAATCGAATGTTAAGTGATTGTTTTTATGTGATAAAACTAAATTGTAAGGTATATTAGTCCGTAAATCAACCGAGTCGGCATACTTACGCCAATCCACTTTTTGATACCCAAGGCGAATGCCACTTAAACATAATTTCGGCGGTGTTAAATTGGGATAATCAAAATTGCGGTTATACATGGAAAGCCCATTGGGAGTGCAAAACCAAGTTAATCCTTTATCGTCAATTAATATGCCATTTTGATTTACTTCAACACCATTAAAGCCTTCTTGTTCACCATAAAATCGAAGTGATTTTACTTCAAAATCAGGAGTAAGTTTTAGTTTATTAATCCCCTGATCGGTTCCCACCCACAAACTTTTATCAATAGTATCCCATGCTAATGACGTGATATTATTGGAACACAAACCATCTCTCTTGGAAATCGTTATAGATTGTTTAACATTAAAAAAACTTATTCCTCCCCCATTTGTTCCAAAATACATATTTTGTTTGTCATCCTCAGCAATTGACCACACAGATTTATTAACTAAACCATCCTTTTCAATATAATTTTTAAATTTCCCGTTTTCAAATTTTACAACACCGGCATCATTTGTTCCAAGCCAAATAACATCTCTGCTATCTTTAAACATAATAGCGATATCATCTGAAATTAATCCATTTGAAGTTGAATACTGACTTACTTCATTATTATCTAATTTAAACAATCCCTTTCCAAAAGTTGCAATCCAGATGACTCCTTTTTTATCCTGAAAAATGTTGACAACCATTGGTAAAGTACAATTATTAAGTTTATCAATTCGTTTACTTAATACAAAGTTTCCATTTTGTTTTTTTAAAACAAACACTCCGTCAGCTGTTCCAACCCATAAGTTGTTCCTATTATCCATAGCAATGCAAGAAATATTGCTTTGCGATAATCCTGGAACGGAAGTAAGGTGAGAAAAATTACCGTTTGAAAAGATGGAAATTCCATCACTTTGCGTACCGATAATGTATGCCCCATCATTTGTTTGAAAAAGGCAGGTAATTTTATTACTTATAACTCCATCTTTGGTGGTATAATTCACAAATGCTTCGCTGCTAAATAAATTTGCTCCACCTTGCTGTGTTCCCATCCATACATTTCCCTCATAATCTGTATTTATTGATAACACAAGATTGGATGACAGTCCATTTTTTGCCTTGAACAGGGTGTACTTTTCCCCATCGAATTTTAATGCTCCGTGATCAGTTGCAAACCAAATATTTCCGTGTTTATCTTCGGCAATACTCCCAATAAAATCATTACTCACTTCATCAGGAATTTTTATTTCTTCAAAGTCCTTTCCATTAAATTTAACAACGCCAGCATCACTCGAACCAAACCACACATTTCCCTTACTGTCCGCTAATACAGAAAAGAATCTTTTTTTGCTTATTATTTTTAGATTATTATAATTGGTAATTGTTGCACCATCATATTTAGAAATACTGTTATCAAGGGCAAACCAATAATTCCCATTCTTATCCATGGTAATGGCATAGACAGAATCGCTTGATAAACCATCAGAGCCCATTATTTTCTTGAATTTTTTTCCATTAAAAATGGAGACTCCTCCACCCAATGTAGCAAACCATAAATCATTATTACTATCGCAATAAATTGAAAAGACAGAGTTATCAGCCAAGCCTTCAGTGATAGTGTAATTATAAAATTTTACTCTATCATATTTTGAAACACCCTCTGCACTTGTCCCAATCCATATATTACCAGATTTATCCTCAGTAATACAGGTAACATCATTTGAAACAAGACCATCATTTTTGGTGAAGTTTTTAAATTCCTTACCATTAAACCTGCTTATTCCACCTCCTTGTGTCCCAAACCATATGTAACCTTTACTGTCTTGGAAAACATTATTTACAATTGAACTTGCAAGTCCATTTTTTGGAGTGTAGTTTTTGAAGTTATATTGTTGGGCAATTGCGGTGTTCAGAAAAAAACAAAGCAACAGAAAAAGAAAGGGATAATATATTATTCTCGTTGGAATCATTAAAAAAAAATTTGCCTGACCATTATTATGGTCAGGCAAATTTAAACTATTAATCGATAAAATTGTTCTTAATTTATAACTAGTTTTTTTAGCACTTTTGTCGTTCCTGTTTCAACAACAACCAAATAAACTCCCTTAACAAAATTACCGGTATTAATTTTCTTAACAATTTTACCAGAGGTAGCAATAAGAGTTTCGTTAAACACGGTTTGACCAAGAACATTGACAATTTTCAGCTGGGCATTTTTACCTAAGGATGATAATTCAATTGTAACATTATCTTTTGCCGGGTTCGGGTAAATTGCAAAAGTATTATCAATTCCCACTATAGGTAGAACTCCGGTTATAATATTTGGATGTTTAATATTTGAACGTGAAGTATTAATTGCTGCTCGTGTAGGCGTACAAACTGTAGTCCAGTCAGTTTGAACATACCACTGGGTTTGAGGGTAAATGCTGTGAGATAAATAATCAGGATCCGCTACATTCGCTTGTGTTCCTGCAACAGCTCCTACTTCAAACCAATTTGAGTTCAATGTATCGCAATACAATCGATAGTTAGCTACGTTAGGATCTCCGCCTTCAATAGCGTAAGGAAGATTCCAATCGAAATTACCATTATTGTCAGGACCGGCGATATAAATTGTATTGTGGTAAAGGCTCATCGCGCTTAGATCACCGCACAAATCGCGAATCTGTATTTTATAACGGTATGCTCCTATGTTCGGATCTCCATTTGCAGGACCAACATTAGTAGAAACATCAACAAACTCACTTAATGAATCATAATCAACAGCACCTATTCGTTTATACACATTTGTGGAAACCTCACGATACACAATAAAAGAATCTACACTTGTATATGGCGTTTTATCCCAATAAATAATATTATGTATTGATAATTCATCAACTGTTACCATACAAATACTTGGTTTTTGAGTTATTTGAGCAATACTTGTTGAGGCAGTTGCAATACAAGCTTTATTATCAGTAACTGTTACTGTATAACTTCCAACAGCAAGGCCGGAGGCAGTTTGACCAGTTTGTCCTGAACCTGTCCACAAATAAGAATAACTGGTATTTCCACCAACTGGGGTTGCAACAGCAATACCATCGTTGTGATTGCAGGTAGTACCGGTATTTGTAACCGAAACTGTCAGTACAGCAGGTTGTGTAATGGTGTATATACGTACAGCGGTACAACCTTGAGCATCATTCACAAAAAGGATGTAATTTCCAGAAACTAATCCGGTTAAATCCTGATGGTTTGTCTGTGGAGATGGAACGCTCCAGGTATATAAATATGGTGATGTTCCACCATTAACACTAACATCAATAGCACCGTTAGTTCCACCAAAACAACTCACATCCGTTACAACCTCAGTAATAACAGGAGCATTAGAATTACTCAAAGAAACTTCTTTTGTGGTATTACATCCAAGTGCATCTGTAACTGTTACTGTGTATGTCCCGACATAAAGACCGGAAATAATAGGTGTAGTACTATTAGTTCCTGAATCCCATAAATAAGTGTATGGAGAAGTTCCTCCGGTGACACTTGCGGAAGCAGATCCATCAGGATTACCACAAGTTGGAACTGTAACAACATTGGTAGTAACGGAAAGAGAATCTACCTGACTAACAATGCCATTGAAAGATGCGCTGCAACTGCCTGCATCAGTAACTATTACTGAATATGCTCCTGCACTAAGTCCCGTTAAATCCTGGGTAGTTGCACCATTTGACCAGGTATAAGCGAAAGGAGCTACTCCTCCTGTAACATTAATATTTAGCGCTCCACCAGCACTTCCATTACAACTAATATTTGTCACAGAATTCAAAGTTATGGTTGCAGTATTCGCCTCACTTATACTAACGTTAGTTGATTTGGAACATCCATGCGAATCTGTAACGGTAACGGAGTATAAACCAAAATGAAGTCCTGTTGTAGCTGCATTTGTTCCGCCATTTGTCCATAGGTAATTGTATGGTGAAGTCCCACCACTTGTAACTCCAACTGTTGCCGTACCTGTGAAAGAACCACAAGCCGAAGGAGTAGTAGAAGTTGCAAGTATAATAGGAGCAGGGTTGGTAATTGTAATATTGTGACCTGCAATACAACCAATATTATCAGTAACAGTAACATGATAAACTCCTGGTAATAAATTAGTTACTGAATCTGAAGTTTGTGCAATGGGATCATTCCACAAATAGGTATATGGCATTTGGCCATTAGCTACTGAAATTTTTGCTTTTCCATTATTTCCGCCGACACAAGTTGGGCTAAGTAAGGAAGAAACAGTAATTGCAGGGCCTCCTGCACCATTTACATTTACAGATAATGAATAAGTAGCCGTATTTCCACAACCATTAGTAACCAAAACGGTTACCACATAAACTCCCTGTGTTGCAAAAGTATGCGAAGCGGTTGGGGAAGGAGAACTAAGTGTAGCTCCATCTCCAAAGTTCCATGCATAGTTGGCCCCTCCAAAAGCAATAAAGTTTATAGGAGCACAAGTTGTATAGGGTGGAGGAGATGTAGATAACTCGCCGTTAACAACCTGATTTCCACCAATATTTATTGACATGGAATCTGTTACACTATTACCACAGTTATTGAAAAGAGTGAGGGAAATAGTATAAGGTCCGTTATTAGCAAACACGTGTTTGATAATTGTAACAGGAAACGCTCCATCCCCCCCACTAACAATAATGTGTTCGGTAGCAGTTCCTTGATTTCCATCTCCAAAATCCCATATATTATTTGTTGCATTTCCCATAAAGTAAAAGACAATGGCATCGCCGGCACATCCTGCTGTAGTATTATTCCCTTCACCTCCAGGATAACCCCACATTGGTTTACCATCTTGTCCGACAAGAGAAGGAATATTAGTAGTGGAAACAATTTGCGTTGCTGTAACTGTTTTAGTCATCCCGCAGGCATTCTTTGCAAGCAAGGTAACTGTTTTAGCTCCTACTGATGTATAAATATGACTTGAGCCAACCCCAATGGTCGTATCTGCAGGAGAACCATCTCCAAAATCCCAGAAATATTTTGTTGTGGATTGACCATTGTGTAAAACAAAGAAAACTTCATCTCCCGGACAAGATGGATTTGGAATACCATTAAAGGATAAATCACCACTAACCGGACTATTATTTGTCACCTGAACTGTAGTGTAAATAATTGTTGAGTCACCACATCCGTTCTTAACTTTACAAGAAACAGTATATGTTCCCAAGTTGTTGAATGAATGTTGAATATCTTGTCCATTAGTGGTTACGGTATTACCATCGCCAAAATTCCAAAAATAGGAATTGAAACCATTGTGATTAAGTTTAAAATGAATTAAATCGTTGGCGCAGGCACTTGTATTTGGGTTTGTTTCAATGCTTAAACCGCTATAAAATGAACCAGTACCACCAACAACAATAGTTCCATAAAGTGTGGTGTCGTTTCCACAGGCATTAGTAATTGTGACATGATAAGTATATGTACCTGTTGCAGTATAAACATGATTTGCATAAGACTGACTGCTTGAAGCACTATCTCCATTTCCAAACATCCACTTATAATTTGAATATCCGTTAGGTGCATTAAAATTCACCTGATCACCCGGGCAGGATGGATTTGGTCCGCCGTCTATTTTAAACCATTGTTCAGATGGGAAACCAACATCATTTTTTATGTGTAAAATGGCATACAAGGTAGTATCATTACCGCAACCATTGGTTACTTTTACAGAAACAGTATAATTTTGTATTGCACTTCCATAGGTATGCTGATAATTATTATTGTTAGAAGTTACAAGAGGTGAGTTATCACCAAAATTCCAGACATAATTGGAATATCCACCAGGAGCCTGAAATCCTACGCTTGAGTTCGGACAAGATGGTGAATTAACATTTAATTGAAACCAAGACTGATTTGGAAAACCTCCAGTGCTTTGAATATGAACCACAGTAGAAATCGTAGTATCCTGCCCACAGCCATTTGTTATTTTTACAGTTGCAGTAAAATTACCTCCTGTACTATAGATATGATGACTATAATTTTGAGAAGTTGATACAGCAGGAGAACTATCGCCAAAGCTCCACAAATAATTTGTATACCCCCCTGGCGCATTAAAGTTCACATTATCACTTGGGCAGGCTGGGTTTGGATTGGCTTCTAATTTGAACCATTGTGATTGATTTGGAAATGGTGCATTGTTGGAAATCACCAGTACGGAATGCAAAGTTGTGTCGTTTCCACATGCACTTGTTATTTTTACAGAAACCTGGTAAGTTGTGAATGAATTACCATAAATATGGTTCGCATTGTTATTATTGGTTGTTACCAATGGGGAGCCATCACCGAAATTCCAAACATAATGATTGTAACCCTGCGGTGCATTAAATCCTACATTTGAATTAGGGCAGGAAGGTGAATTCACGTACATACTAAACCCATTTTGGTTTTGGTTAGGCCAAGGAGCATTATTGATAATATGTACAGATGATAAAAGTGTTGTATCGGCTCCGCAACCATTGGTAATTTTCACAGAAACAGTATAATAGTTAAGCACATTGCCATAAGTGTGAGTATTGTTACAATTGTTAGTAGTAACTGCTGGAGATCCATCGCCAAAATTCCATACATAACTATTATACCCACAAGGTGCCTGAAATCCAACATTTGAATTAGGACAAGCAGAAGATGGATTTTGAATGTTAAATCCAGAATAATTCGGCCATGGTGCGTTATTGATAATATGAATAGTTGTAGTAATTATAGTATCATGACCACAACCATTCGTTATTTTTACATACGCAGTATAGTTGGCTGGAGAGGTGGTAGTATAATGATGGCTATTATTGCTATTATTAGTTGTTTCTATTGGAGATAAATCACCAAAATGCCATTCATAACTATTGTACCCTCCTGGTGCGTTAAATCCAACCCAGGAATTAGGGCAGGAAGGCGAACTGGTTTGTAAATTGAAGTTATAATTATTCCAAGGGGCATTATTGACAATATGAACAACAGAAGATAATGTTGTATCATTTCCACAGGAATTAGTTATCTTAACAGTAACAGTATAATTTGCCGGAATTGTATTAGTATATAGGTGGCTGTTGTTATTATTATTTGTTGTAACAGTTGCTGAACCATCACCAAAATGCCATTCATAACTGTTGAAACCACCCGGTGCCTGAAAACCCACCCATGAATTAGGACAGGCAGGAGAACCGTTTTGTAAATTAAACCCGTAATTAGTTGGCCATGGAGCATTGTTTACAATATTAACTACCGAAGATATGGTTGTATCATTTCCACATGCACTTGTAATTTTTACAGTAACTGTATAATTACCAGGTGTGGTGTTGGAATAAGTATGATTGGTATTGCTATTGTTATTTATTGTTACACTTGGTGAACTATCTCCAAAATTCCATTGATAACTATTGTATCCACCGGGCGCATTAAAATTAATATTTGAATTCGGACAGGCAGGAGATGAATTAGTTAGATTGAAATTTTGAGTAGGGAATGGTGGATTATTAACTATTGTAACTGTTTGGGGATATGAAGTACCAGAAAATCCACAATTATTTGTAACAGTTAGTGTAGCAATATAATTACCGGGAGTTGAATAGGTATGCTCGGGATTTTGAAGAGTTGATGTATTATTAGACCCTGTATCGCCAAAATTCCATAAATAGGTAGAATAAGTATTTGTTTTAAAAGCAACAGGGACTGCAGGACAGTTACTATTTGATGAAGTCCAAATATTAGGATGTGGATGTGCGGTAGTGGTGATATAAATGTTTTTTTGAATTGTTTGATTTCCACATTGTCCACCTGTAGTAGTAAGAGTTACTATATGAAGCCCGGTTGTAGTAAATGCATGTTCAACACATGCTTGATTTGAGGTAGTTCCGTCACCAAAATCCCAGAATGCAGTATTTACCTGCCCTGCAGGACAAAAACTAATCATATCATTCAAACAGGCAGAATCCGTTGAATAAATTGAAATACCGTTTACCTGAATAGAATTGGAATTTATCGATCCTAAATAATTATTAGTAGTTCCAAAAGTGTTAACAAATACGTTATAATAGCCAGGGCTGTTATACTGGTGAGTTACCGGACTGGAAAACGGGATTGTGTCATAAATTACGGGACTTCCATCACCAAAGTTCCATTCAATACGGTAGGCATTAATTGTACCGTTAACAACAAATGTTTCATTTGCGGGAGCACATATATTATTGGGGGTCCCATAAATAGTTTGTGCAAACAATTCAACACTGCTAACCAGAATAAGAAATGCAGCGCTAATAATTTTAATCGTAATTTTTTTCATCATCTTTTGTTTTTAAATTTTAGTAACGTTTTTAAAAATTTTTAGCTAAAGTATAAAAAAAAACTAAATCCGTTCATATGTTAATAAATTTATTTAGTCGATTAATATATAGGGCTCAATAGTTAAAACGAAAACTCCTCAATTCCGATTTTGTAGGTATTTTATAAGTTTTGTGAAACTCAGGAAGAGCGAAACAATCGGCAATTAACAAATATCAATTACCTTTATCCAATGGAATCAATAGAATTCTCTGATGAATATTTTATGCAGGAAGCATTAAAAGAGGCTAAAAAAGCTTTTGATGTGGATGAAGTACCAGTAGGTGCCGTAATTGTATGTAATAATAAAATTATTGCCAGGGCTCATAATTTAACTGAACGACTAATTGACGTAACAGCACACGCTGAAATGCAAGCTATTACATCCGCCTCAAGTTTCTTAAACGGAAAATATTTGAACGAATGTACACTTTATGTAACGCTCGAACCTTGTGTAATGTGTGCCGGAGCTATTGCCTGGGCACAATTTAAGAAATTGGTATATGGAGCACCTGATACAAAAAGAGGATTTAATTTATTGGATCAAAAAAATAACCTCATCCTCCCTTCGGATACCTTCTCCAAAGGAGAAGGAATAAGGAATCAAATACTGCATCCTAAAACAGAAATAAAATCAGGAATATTAAACGAAGAATGCGCTCAACTGATAAAAACATTTTTTCAACAAAAAAGGTAGAAAAGAGTAATAACGCCAATCAAGGGTAAAAAATAAATGTTGAGTGCGTAAGTCATGCTGAGCCTGTCGAAGTATGTGGGCAAGCCATCGCACCCCCTTCGACAGGCTCAGGGTGACAACATACGATTTAAGAAAATCCAACCATTGATTCGCATTAATAACTTTTTTATTATTAAATCAGCACATCTACAAATTGTTTAATCATTAATGTGCTATCTTGTTTTCCCAATAACAGAAACCTTTGCCCTTTTCTTTCCGTTGTTTGGTGGCTCTAATGCAGGTTTTGATTCCTGCTGCTCCATATCCTCTATCTTTAAATCAGTTGGTTTTTGGTTAATAACATTCCCATCGGTATCCAACTCAATTACTTCATACCCAATTTTTGCCAGGCCGTCAAAAATTTTCGATTTATCACCCACAACTACAATTACCATATTGTTGTATGGTAATTGTTTTTTTGCGATCAAATCTATTTCTTGTTTGGTAATTGATTTTAATACTTCATTTTGTTTATCAATGTATGATTTATCCAGATTATAATCCAATATACGTTTGATAAAACCTGCTTTTTGCCAAGGTGTTTCATAATTCAATGCTTCAGTGAGTCCCAGTGAGTTTTTTGTATATACCAGTTCCTCATTTGTGATCCCTTTATCAGCATATTTTTTTATTTCTTTCATGAACTCTATAACTGCACTATCTGAAATATTACCTCTAACACTAGAAGATGCAGTGAAAGGACCGACAAACTGGTTAGCAGAAAAGCCAGAACGGGCACCATAAGTATAACCATGCTGTTCACGCAGGTTTAAATTAATATGGCTGCTGAAAGCTCCTCCCAGCACAAAATTCATGATGCCTGATTTATAATATTCACCAGTGGCATCAAAAGGCAAAGCCATATAACCAATTCGAATTTCAGATTGCGGAGCTTTTTCTTTATTGACTAAATAAATTTTTGTTTTATCAATTAAAGGCAGGGAAGGTTCTATTTTATGTATTATCTTAGTATACTTCCAGTTTTTCAGAAAATCTAATTTTGGAACAACCGCTTCCTGGGAAATATCGCCAACAACAACAACTGACGAAACAGTAGGAGAAAAAGAAGAAGTGTAATATTTTCTGACATCATCCAACGTGATTGTTTCTACCGTTTCTTTTGTCCCCAACAAAGGTATTCCCATAATATGATTATTGCCATACATTAATTTTGCAAAAGCATTATTAGCAATGGTAGTTGCTTGTGTTGACTGGTTAGCGATAGATTCAAGTTTTTGTTTTTTTATCCGTTCAAAATCTTCCTGATCAAATTTAGGATGGAATAAAATTTCCTTCGCTATTACTAACGTGGAGTCTATATTTTTGGTTAATGAAGAAATAACCATAATAATATCCTGTCCATTATTAACAACATTTATACTGCTGCCTATACGTTCAAGTTTTTCGGCAATTTGTTCTGCAGAATGGTGGATGGTGGATTCTCCCAATAGACTGGTAAGGATTCCTGAAACACCTGCTTTTTCTTTGTTCTCATATCTATGACCAGCCTCAATATTCAATTGAATAGTAACACTGGGGACTTCATCACTTTTAGCTCCAATCAATTTTAATCCATTATCAAAATTTTGTACCCAATAAGGGGGGGCTTTCACAAAGGGAGCAGCACCCGCTATTGGTTTTATATTTCTATCAAATGTTTCTTTTGCCTTATTGTAAACTATGTTTTTATAAACGGTAGATTCAGCATTATTTACGTTACGAACAGGAGGTTGGAAGTTATCGGCTTTTGCTGTTACATCCGGTTTACCTTTTGGATAAACTCGTAAAATTACAGCATGTTGATTTTTAATATATTTACTATAAACCCGCATCACATCATCTTTTGTTACTTTATTATAACGTTCAATTTCTTTTGTGATATAATTGGGGTTATTCGTAAATGTTTGATATCCGGCAAGCATTCCACCTTTCCCTGATACACTTGACAATGAATTTACCATCATTGTTTCAGATGTAGCTTTGAATTTTTGCAGGTCATCCTCAGTTACTCCACGCTTTTCAAATTCATTAAGTGAAGTACGGATTAATGAATCCATTTGTCTTAATGTTTTATCAGGAAATGTGCGGACAGTAATAGTAAATTCACCAGATAGCTCTTTGGCACTTTGGTATGCATTTGCTGATTGGGCTGATTGAGATTTTACAAAATTCTGATAAAAAATGGACGCTTTGCTTCCAGCTAAAATATCTGCCAGTACATCTAGCGGAACCTCATCCTCCGAATTGGAAGCAACAGCAGGAAAAGTAAAACTAATTAATGGCGCACGGATATTATCTTCGTAAGAGATATAACGATCTTCACTTAATACAACCGGAGGAAAGTTTTGGGCTTTAACTTCAGGACCGGCTGGTATCGGGCCAAAATATTTTTCAGCAAGCTTAATTACCTCAGTGGCACTTACATCACCAGCAATTGTTAAAGTCGCATTATTGGGGCCATACCAGCGCATAAAAAAGTTTTTTAAATCGTTTACATCCACACGATTCAAATCTTCAATATATCCTATTGTCAGCCAGGAATAGGGATGTGTAGTAGGATAAAGCGCAGCCCCTACTTTTTCCCGTACAAGACCGTAAGGCGTGTTTTCATACCTTTGCCCACGTTCATTCTTTACTGTTGATCGCTGCACCTCAAACTTTTTCTGTGTAACAGAATCAAGTAAAAAACCCATTCTGTCGGATTCCAGCCATAAGGCAGTTTCCAATTGATTAGAAGGAAGTAACTCAAAATAATTTGTTATATCTGTGCCGGTAGAACCATTTAATGTACCTCCCGCTTCAGATACAATTTTGAAGTGCTGATCATCTCCAACATGCACAGATCCTTGAAACATCATGTGTTCAAAAAAATGTGCAAAACCAGAACGTCCTTCCTGTTCCCTTGCGGAGCCTACATGATAGGTAATATTAACATATACTATCGGGTCGGAATGATCTTCATGAATCAATACTGTTAATCCGTTTGACAATTGATATTTTTCGTAAGAAATTACTAATTCACCTCCTTTTCGTGTTACTTTTTCAATAAGCTTGGTTTGGGAAAACGCAGAAGCCCAAATAAAAAACACACTTATCGTTAAAACAAAAACATTTCTCAATTTCATAATTAATTTTTTTTGATGATTTTACAAATATAAACATTTGATTTTTATTGTTGTGATTTACAATAAACGGGTGTAGGACAAATTTACCTTATTAGCTTAAACCTCTCCCCTACCCCTCTCCTTGAAAAAGGAGAGGGGTACAATATTTGTAACGTATTGATTTGTTGCGTTTCAGAAGGTGCAGCGCACCAAAATATTAAATAATGTTACGGTGCGCTGCACCTTTAAAATTCAATTATGACCAATTTTGCTACAAATATTAGGGTGCTCCGCACCTCAATATTTTTTTATAAGAAAGCCCTATAAACGGGTGTAGGAGAAATTTTAAAAATAAGCAAACCATTCAAAGAAAAAGTAAGAATATATATTCAAGTATTGCTGCTTGGATGTTTTAAAATTATGCCAAGAATTGTTAAAACCAAAGAGGTATAGGAATGTTTTGTAACTTTGTAGAAAATTATATTATCATTTTATAAAACACATAAATATTATGTATCCAGAAAGTATTGTAAAACCAATGAAAGCTGAGCTATTAAGCCTTGGTTTTGAAGATTTAACAACCCCAGATGCTGTAAATGCAGCTATTAATAGCAAAGGAACCGTTTTGGTTGTTGTGAATTCAGTTTGCGGCTGCGCAGCAGGTGGAGCACGCCCCGGCGTAAGATTAGCCCTATCGGGAGTAAAACGTCCTGAAAGAATTACAACAGTTTTTGCAGGTTTTGATACCGAAGCCGTCGCAGAAGCACGTAAACATTTTGCACCATTTCCTCCTTCATCTCCTTCAATTGCATTATTTAAAGATGGTAAATTAGTTCATTTTATTGAACGTCACTATATTGAAGGGAAAACCGCTGAAATGATTGCCGATAATTTACAACAGGCTTTTAATGCATTTTGTTAAATTTACGTGCTTACAGATAAACCAATATTTACGAATTTACATGGTTACGGATAAACCAATCTTTACGAATTTACACGGTTACGGATAAACCAATCTTTACGAATTTACACGGTTACGGATAAACAATCTTTACAAATTTACACGGTTACGAATAAACCAATCTTTACGAATTTACTAAACTGTATGAAAACAATAAATAAACACTATTTCGTAAATTCGTTTTTTGTTCGTTATTGGTAACCTGTAAATTCGTTTTTTGTTCGTTATTGGTAACCTGTAAATTTGTTTTTTGTTCGTTATTGGTAACCTGTAAATTCGTTTTTTGTTCGTTAATAAGTACCTGTTATGCACAATAAACTAAATAAAAAAACTCTATGATTAAAAAGTTCTTATTTGCAAGCCTATTAATTTCCACCTCTATATTCGCGCAGAAAAAAACACCTGATAACTGGCAATTATTAGATCCAATTTCTGATGGTGTTTATGGTGCCGGGGTCGAAAAGGCATATCAAAATTTAAAAGATAAAAAGCCTAAAATAGTTATTGTTGCAGTTATTGACAGCGGCACCGACATTGAGCATGAAGATTTAAAAGATGTTATCTGGACTAACGCCGGAGAGATTCCTGATAACGGAATTGATGACGATAAAAATGGTTATATCGATGACGTACATGGTTGGAGTTTTATAGGCGGGAAAAATGGTGACATCAATTTCGAAGCAAGTGAACTTGCCCGTATGTATCAACGTATGACAAAAAAATTCAAAAATTCGGATACTACAAAATTAATTGGAGATGAAGTAAATGAATTTGCTGAATACAAAAAAATAAAAAACACATTTCTGACAGAACAAGCGCAACAGGAAAAACAATTAGAGTCAATTGATTTAGTTTCTGACTTTTTGAATAATGTAAAAAAACAAAATAACGGATCCCTTTCCAAAGCGGCAATTAAAAATTATACCGCTCAAAGCAATATGGAAAAGCGATTAAAAAAGGGAATCAAACTGGCTTTTGCATTTGGAGTAAAACCAGAAGAACTGGAAAGCCAGATTAAAGAGGGCAAAGATCATTTTGAAAATAGCGTAAAATATAATAAAATGAATGCTGATTCGATTCGTCAGTATATTGTTGGTGATAATGTAAACAATGTTTATGAGCGTTATTATGGTTGCAACCGCGTTGAAGGACCTGAGGCTCTTCATGGCACTCACGTTTCAGGTATTATAGCAGCCATTAGGAATAATAATATCGGGATTAATGGTATCTCAAATAGTGTGAAAATTATGCCGGTAAGGGCTGTTCCAAATGGCGATGAAAGAGATAAGGATATTGCAAATGCGATACGTTATGCCGTTGATAATGGAGCCACAATTATTAATATGAGTTTTGGAAAATATTATTCTCCCGATAAAAAAATAGTAGATGAAGCGATAAAGTACGCAGCATCAAAAGACGTATTATTAATACATGCAGCAGGTAATGATTCCAAAAATAGTGATACCGCATTTTCGTTTCCGAATCGGGCATTAGCATCGGGTATAACGGCTTCTAACTGGATTGAAGTGGGAGCCAGCGGGTACAAAAAAGGAAAAGATTTAGTTGGCTCTTTCTCTAACTATGGGAAATCAAAAGTTGATATATTTGCTCCAGGTGTTGATATTTATTCAACCATTCCCGATAATAAATATATCAGCGAATCAGGTACAAGCATGGCTTCACCAACAACAGCAGGTGTTGCTGCACTTATCAGAAGCTATTTCCCTGAATTGAAAGCCGAAGAGGTAAAAGCGATATTAATGAAAACGGTAGTTCCTTACAAAAGAAAAGTTAGAAAACCAGGTACCAGAGGAACAAAAGTAAGGGTAACTGAACTTTGTATTTCAGGTGGATTTATTAATGCAAATAATGCAGTAAAGGAATTGATGGGATTGAATAATAGTAAATAATTTTTTTAAATTTTTTCATTACTCTTTTGAATTTCCTTTTCAATTTTATTAATACGTTGTACAATCGAATCCAGATTGCGGAAATGAATATATGCTTTTCTATATTTACCAGCTTCAAAGGCAGGTGAGCCCATGAGTATTTCTCCTTTTTGTGTTATACTTTTTGATATTCCGGATTGTGCACTAATCATGGTGTTATCTGCAATATTCAAATGACCAACAATTCCAACTTGCCCACTAAACATACAGTTTTTACCAATTTTTGTAGATCCGGCAATTACCCCTTGAGCAGCGATATATGTATTTTCCCCAACCTCAACATTATGGGCAATATGGATTAGGTTATCGAATTTTACTCCTTTGCGAATGATGGTTGAACCCAAAGTAGCACGATCAATAGCACAATTTGCACCAATTTCAACATCATCCTCAATAATTACATTTCCAATTTGAGGGGTTTTCTGGTTGCCATGTTGTGGGATAAATCTAAATCCATCACTACCTAATACTGTTCCGGAATGTATAATGCAGTTTTTCCCTATTTCAGTTTCAGAATATATTTTCACCCCGGCAAATAAAGTAGTGTTATCGCCAACAATCGAATTATCGCCAATATAGACCTGTGGATAAATTTTCACATTATTTCCTATTCTTACGTTTTCGCCTATTACAGCGAATTCTCCGGCATATATATTACTACCAACTTTAGCACTTTCCGAGATAAAAGCAAGTTTTGAAATTCCAGTTTTATTAAGTTTCACCTGGTTATACATTTCAAGCAATTTAGCGAATGCCATTTCAGCACTATCAACTCGTAAAAGCGTTGCAGAAACAGGAGCTGTTAATACCAAATCCTTATTTACGATAACTAATGAAGCTTTTGTGGAATAAATGTATTGAGTGTATTTGGGATTGGCCAAAAACGAAATTGCACCGACCTCTCCTTCTTCTATTTTAGCTAATTTGCTAATCTTTACATTTGCATCTCCTTCAATTTGTCCGTTTAAAAGTTCAGCTATTTGTTTGGCAGTAAATTCCATTCCGTATCAATTTTTGTTTTATAATAAATTTGAATTTATTCTTTGAAATTATCTCATCGTAGCAATAATTCTTTTCTTACCCGTTTAATCTACTGTCATGTCAATCGTGAAATATCCTAAAGTCATGCTGAACTTGTTTCAGCATCCATAAGATTCCGAAACAAGTTCGGAATGACCAACAATGCGACAAAACAAACTTGACTTGACACTACCTTATTAAAAACTAGCAAAAATTACCATTATTGGGTAATATTTATCCCAAATGTATGAGAATTTGTAATACATCTTTCAAATATTTTAAGGATTTTTAAGTTTATTGCTTCTCTAAATTCTAAATACAAAAATGAAAACACATCCGCGAGAATAGATTTTTAATTTTAAAATCACTTTCAATGCACGTAAAGGTATATCATCGTTAAAACAAAATATCTCAAAAACTTTCCAATAAACATCGTAATAATTAAAGGAACAAGTTTCACCCGAAAAAAACCAAGCGCCGCCACCATTGGATCACCAACAAAAGGCACCCATGATAGCAGACCTAAGAAAATCCCCCATTTCGAAAGTCGTACTTCCCACTTATCAAGCTTTTCCTGGTTGAGTTTAAATTTTTTAATTAATTTTTTGGAATGACCTTTATAACCAATGTAATAGTTTGTTAATCCTCCTAATAAATTCCCGACAGTTGCTACAAATAAGCAAGGTAAAACAGGGTATCCGGCTTTGTAGATACCAATTAAAATTGCCTCGGACGGAAAAGGTAAAATTGTAGCTGACAGAAATGAGCCAATAAACAAACCTAAAATCCCAAAATTTAATAATCCCATGACAATCCTTTATTCTTCAAATATAAACTATTATCAGATTTGATTTCAAACTCAAATTTATAAATATCATTTATAAAAATATTTATTATTATTTTTGCCCACAAGCAAACAGACAAATGATAAAAAATAAAAAAGTTGTAATTGTATTACCGGCATATAATGCTGCTTTAACGCTTGAAAAAACCTACAACGAAATCCCTTTTGATATTGTAGACGAAGTAGTGCTGGTAGATGATATGAGTAAAGATGATACTGTTGAAGTTGCAGCTCGTATTGGAATAAAGCATGTTATCCGGCATAAGAAAAACAGGGGCTATGGCGGAAATCAGAAATCATGTTATGACAAAGCACTTGAACTAAATGCCGACATTGTTATAATGCTTCACCCCGATTATCAATATACTCCCCTTCTCATCCATTCTATGGCCAGTATTATTGCCAATGGCTTATACCCTGTTGTATTTGGTTCCCGTATTTTAGGTAAGGGTGCTTTAAAAGGAGGAATGCCAATGTATAAATATATTTTCAACCGTTTTTTGACATTGATGCAAAATATTTTACTCAATCAAAAACTTTCAGAATATCACACCGGCTACCGTGCTTTTTCCCGTGAAGTACTTGAAACTGTTGATTATGAAGCAAATAATGATGACTTTGTTTTCGACAATGAAATGATTTCGCAAATTTTTATGGCTGACTTCGAAATTGCTGAAATTACATGTCCTACCAAATATTTTCCGGATGCCTCATCCATTAATTTCAACCGAAGCATGAAATATGGTTTAGGGGTATTGCGTGTATCTTTTACACACTTTTTTTATAAACTGGGATTGAATAAATCAAAGATTTACGAAAAAAAAACTAAAGTTTCACGTTAACTATTCCAGCAATTTTATTGCAACATTAAATCTTCTCTGCCAGTTTATGTTCCAAATGTTTTTCATATAACTGATGCACAATACCATCAGAAAGACCGATTTGAGGAACTAATATTTTTTCAATTCCCGCATTTTTAAGCACGCTTAGTAAAATTTTTGAAGCCGGAATAATAACATCAGCGCGATCAGGATTAAGGCCAACTATTTTTATACGTTCCTCATAAGTATAGGATTCTAATAATTCGTATAAACTTTTCAGTTTGGAAGTTGCAAACGGCTTGTTTGCTTTTTTCCCTAACATCTTATATAATTTATTAATATTTCCTCCTGAACCAATTGCTATTAAAGGTTTATAACCTTTTGTAATTTCCCTGATCCAATTTTTAAAATAACTCCAATATTCTTTATCAATTTGGTTGTGAAGCATTCGAATAGTTCCAATATTGAACGATTGAGAAACTATCGCTTTACTTTTTGAAAACAATGTGATTTCAGTACTTCCACCGCCAATATCAATATACAGATAAGCATTGTTTATATCAAGATGTTCTTCGATATGGTTTGAAAAAATAATATCAGCTTCTGTTTTTCCATCGATTATTTCAATCTTTATTCCTGCTTCCTTACGAACCCTCTCAATTATATCCCAGCGGTTTTCTGCATCACGCATTGCTGATGTTGCACAGGCACGATAATCAATGGCATCATAAACATCTATCAAATGTTTAAATGCTTTCATCGACGTTATAAGTTTATCAACTTTTTTTTCTGAAATTTTACCATTAAGAAAAGAATCTTCACCCAAACGCAATGGGATACGAATAAGCTCTGCTTTTTTTAAAAAGATTTGTCCATTATCATCATAAACATTGCTAAACAATAGTCTAACCGCGTTGGAACCTATATCAATTGCTGCAAATTTCAATGTTATATTTAATTTTTATTATGGGTTAGTAAATCATAAATAGCCTCCTGAGCACGTACTTTATGTCTGGGGTTTGTTTTTCTGTAATCATTGTTTTGCTTACTCCCTAAAATTCTAGCTTTCGTATTATCCGCCCAAAGCAAATCCATAATTTCCTTTAATTGCTGTTGTATTTCAGCATCATATATTGGAACAGCAATTTCTGATCGAAAATCAAGGTTTCGCGTCATCCAGTCGGCTGAAGATAAAAAATATTTTTCATCCCCACCATTATAAAATATCAACACACGACTATGTTCCAGAAATTTATCGATAATACTAATAGCCTCAATATTTTCGCTAAGACCTTTAATTCCGGCCACCAGAGAGCATGTTCCACGAACAATCAATTTTATTTTTACACCTTGTGCACTAGCCTCGTATAATTTTTTTATTATTCCGGGATCAACCAAATTATTCAATTTTAAAAAAATTGAACCTGGTTTGTTTTTTTTAACCTGTTGAATCTCATTATTAATAAGCTGCACAATTTCTTTACGCATAAAAAATGGAGCAACCAACAAATGCTTATAGGAACCAATTTTTAAATTATTAGAATAATAATTAAAAACTTTTTCAACCTCTACGGTAATACGTTTATCCGCTGTAAGCAAACTATGATCAGTATAAACACCAGCTGTATCACGATTAAAATTTCCGGTACCCACATGGGCATAATTTACAATTTTTTTACCTTCGGCACGGCTTATCAAAAACATTTTGGAGTGCACTTTTAATCCGGGTACACCATAAATTACTTTGGCTCCTTCTTCCTGAAGTTTATTAGCCCAGTAAATATTTGCTTCTTCATCAAAGCGTGCCTGCAATTCAATTGTAGCCGTTACCTGTTTCCCATTTTTTATTGCATTAATAAGTGCTTTAACTATGCTTGAGTTTTTTGCAACACGATATAATGTAATATTTATGGATTGAACTTTAGGATCAATTGAGGCTTCACGCAAAAAATCAACGATATGATCAAACGACTGATAGGGATAAGTTAAAAGAATATCTTTTTTCTTGAGCACTTTAAAAAAACTAGGCTGAATCTCTTTTCCAGCGATAGTAATTTTTAAATCAGGATGTTTGAGAGGAATTATTTTTTTATAAACTAGATCCGGATTACCAATATTCGGGAAAGAAATAAAATCCTTGAAATTATGATAACGTCCGCCGGGAATTGGATTATCTTCTTTCCTGAGTTTAATCTTTTTCATGATAAAAGCCAGCATATCAGGTGCTATTTCACTGTCATATACTAATCGTACAGGCTGGCCCTTTTTCCGATCTTTCAATCCTTTTGATAATTTTTCAACAAAACTTTTTGAAAGATCATTATCAATATCAATTTCAGCATCCCTGGTAATTTTTATATTATAGGCTTCAATATAATCATAGATAAAATTATTGAAAACTTCGTTCAAACAGAAGCGGATTACATCATCCAATAAAATAATGAATTTTTTTTCTTTTTCTTTTGGCAAAACTACAAAACGTGAAATACTTGCTATTGGCAATTCAATTAAAGCATATTTACTTTTTTTTGTGTTGTCATTTCTTCCCAACTTCACAATCAGGTATCCTGATTTATCCTTTAAATAGGGAAATTTAGACGAATTGTCAACCATTATCGGAAAGAGTAATGGCATTACTTTTTCATGAAAATATTTTTTTATAAATATGCCCTGCTCCTTTGAAATTTGCTTTTCATTAATAATGAAAATATTATTATGCCCAAGCGCTTTAATTATTTTTCGATAAACCTGTTCAAACTTTATTTGTTGCTCAATAACAATTTTTTGAATTTTAATTAATAATTGAACAGGGTTTTCTCCCGTAATTTTTTCAGTTTTTTTGGGATATTTAACGATGCGTTCCAAGGTCGCAACACGTACACGAAAAAATTCATCACGATTATTGGAAAAAATACCGAGAAATTTTAACCGTTCAATTAATGGAACATTCTTATCTTCTGCCTCCTGCAGCACACGTTCATTAAACGACAGCCAACTTAATTCACGGTTGATTGAAATTATTTTATTACTTGTCATTCTAAAAAGGTATACAGTTTCAAGATTAAAAAAAGTTTCAGGTTTCAATTACCGCCATTATTGCATTATTTTCCAGCTTTCGTGCTATTTTCCTTAACACAGAACTTGAAACTAGTGTCATGTCAATCGTGAAATATCCTAAAGTCATGCTGAACTTGTTTCA
>JAVHPR010000034.1:0-6703 GCA_036170695.1 Bacteroidia bacterium | reverse complement strand
GGAGCTAAGATACTATTTTTTTACATGTCTAAAGCAGATAAGCAATTTAAAAAAAATGGTGATACCATATGGGCAACAAAAAACACCAGTATTTTCAGGGATGCAAAATCAGGTAATATTCAGATTGTCAGTATTGTTGAAGATATTACAAAGAGAAAACAAATTGAACAGGATCTTCTAAAATTCTCTCATGCCATAGAACAAAGTCCGGTTGGAATCATTATTACCAGCCTTGATTCAACAGTAGAATATGCTAACAAGCAATTTATTAACCTGTCCGGTTTTAAGAAGGAAGAATTATTGGGTAATAGAGTTAATCTTTTAAATTCCGGAGTCCATGGTTCGGCTTTTTTTAAGGATCTATGGCAGACAGTTCTTTCCGGCAATAACTGGAAAGGTCTGATTTGCAACAAAACCAAATCAGGGGACTTACTATGGGAAAGAACTACTATTTCCCCCATATTAAACAACGAAGGGAAAATTGAGCATTTTATTGGGATGAAAGAGGATATTTCACTAGAACGCAAGGCGGAACTTGCTCTTGAGCGAGAAGTTTATATCAGCAATACCCTCGCCGCATTAAGTAAAGAAATATTGTCTCCACAGTTATCAATTGAAGAAATCGCCCTGCTCATTGTTGAGCGTGCAAAAAAACTTACAAATTGCGAGTTTGGAGATGTTTCAATAATGAATATGAAAACGGGAAACATGGAAAGTGTTTTATTAAATTCCACATCCGACAGAGTGCAATATTGGAACTCTCTGAGAATGGAAAACGATTTTTATTCAGTTGACACTCCAAATAGTTTATCATCATCTGATTTACCTGATGAATCTATTCCTTACACAAATTATCTTTCAGTACCTGCAATTATCAATGGGATTAAAGTGGAAAATATATTCTTAGCTAACGCTAAAACTCAATTTACACCGAAGTGTCATGCGGTAATTGAAGAAATAGCCTTGTTGCTTGCTCTTGCCATTTCAAAGAAACAAAATGAAGTTTTAATGCTTCAATCCAAGGAGTCGGCGGAAGATGCCAACAGGTTAAAAAGTGAGTTTCTTGCAAATATGAGCCACGAAATACGCACTCCTTTGAATTCAATTGTAGGATTCTCGGTTATCCTCAAAGAAAAAGCAAAAGGTAATAATCTCTTCTCTGAATACCTTGATAATATTGTTCAAAGCAGCAAGGTTCTGCTGAGTTTAATTAATGATATACTGGATCTCTCTAAAGTAGAATCAGGGAGAATGGTTATTGATATGCAGCCTACAAACCTAAGAATGATTATTGCACAGGTACAATTAGCTTTTAATATAAAGGTAAAAGATAAAGGCCTGTCAATGAAATTGCATGTGGCGGAAAAGATACCGGAAAACATAATTATTGATTCGAAATACTTGCGCCAAATATTATTCAATATTATTGGCAATGCAATCAAATTTACACATAAAGGTGGCATCGAAATAATTATAGATATGATAAATGTCCCACAAAATTCAGCACAAGGTGAAATTAACCTGGAGATTAAAGTGAAAGATACAGGTATTGGACTTGAGCCAGAAGATTTGGTAAATATTTTTGAGCCTTTTATTCAGGTAGAGAAAAAAGACAGGAGTTTATTCCGAGGTACTGGCTTAGGACTCAGCATCACTAAAAGACTGGTAGAACTTCTGGGAGGAACAATAACAGTTGAAAGCAAAATTGGATGTGGATCCGTGTTCTGCATTTCTCTTTTCAATATTAAAGTAGCTAGCTTATTAAATGATGTTGTGGAGAATGATAATAATATCCCCGGAATCAAATTTAATAATCCCGTTTTACTGATGGCTGAAGACGTACTAACGAACAGGCAAATAATCAATGCCTATCTGGAAGGAACTAGCATAACTATTATTGAAACTGAAAATGGCGAAGACTGTATTGCGGCTGCACGCAGGCATAAACCTGACATTATTTTATTAGACCTGCAAATGCCGGTTATGGATGGCTATACAGTAATCAATATTCTTAAATCAGATGAGGAATTAAAAAACATTCCAGTGATTGTTATTACGGCTTCCGGAATGAAAAATGAAAAAGATAAAATTGGAGTTTTAGCGGAGGGTTTTCTTATTAAGCCAATTTATAAAAAAGAACTTTTGGAGTCGCTCATGAAATATTTACCTTATCAGGAGATAAGTAGCGCCATTGAGCATGGATGGGATGAAAACTTAAAAACGGATGCCATTATCCTGGATGAAGATATATTCCCTGAGACCATCAGGAAGAAATTTGAAAAACAGTTTATGCCGGCAATTTCAAAACTAACGAACTCAATTAATATTGATGAGTTACGGAGCTTCATAAATGAAATGGAAAAATTTAATGAACAGCAAAGCAGTCCCAAAATTTCAGAATACCTTTCCTTGCTTGTTCGTTATTCAGAATCATTTGACATTGTCAGGATTTTGACAATATTAAAGCAATTGGCACTATCTGCAAAAGAGAGCAACGAAACAAAGAAATCAGTCATTCATTGAAGCCATTCTGCCTCGTTTACTTTGCGGTTCCGAACATTGCTGTACTCAATTTTAGTTCAAAATATCGGAAACTCCTGATGAAATGAAATTTTTCCAGCTTAATATTCCAAATCTTTAATTTTTTTTTATAGATTCGTCATTCTTAACCAAAAATTAATCAGTTTATTTATGACTACTATACTTGACGGAAAATTAATTTCACTGCAAATTCAGGAAGAAATACTTCTTGAAGTTAATATTATTAAAGCTCAAGGAGGCAAAACTCCTCATTTAGCAGCAATTTTGGTTGGTAATGATGGCGCCAGCGAAACGTATGTTGCAGCAAAAGTAAAGGCTTGTGAGAAAGCCGGTTTTATTTCATCACTAATCCGATTGCCTGAAACAGCTACAGAGTTAGAACTGCTGGCAAAAATTGCAGAACTTAATAATAATAGTGATGTGGACGGATATATCGTTCAGTTGCCATTACCGAAACATATTCACGAACATAAAATCATTGAAGCGATTGCTCCACAAAAAGATGTTGATGGTTTCCATCCGCAAAACGTAGGACGCATGGCTTTGAATTTACCTACTTATTTACCTGCAACACCTTATGGTATAATGCAACTATTGGAACGTTATAAAATTGATACTGTAGGAAAGCATTGTGTTGTATTAGGCCGGAGTCATATTGTAGGCTCGCCAATGAGTATTTTAATGGCCCGTAACACTGTACCCGGTAATTGTACTGTAACACTTTGCCACAGCCGTACCGCTAATTTAAAAGAGTTTATACAAAAAGCCGATATATTAATTGTTGCCCTTGGTAAACCCGAATTCGTTACCGGTGACATGGTAAAAGATGGTGTAGTGGTTGTTGATGTAGGAATTACAAGGATTGCATCAGATAAAACCAAGAGTGGTTTTAAATTGGTTGGTGATGTTAATTATGCAGAAGTAGCTCCCAAAGCTTCTTTTATAACGCCGGTACCGGGCGGGGTAGGTCCTATGACCATTGCTTCTTTACTAATCAATACATTAAAGGCGAGTAAAAAAGAAGTATATAATTGATGAACGAGAGAAAATGAAATGGCCTTTTGTATTTATACAATTTGCTGTTTAAGGCCTATTTGAATTACTCCTTAATTCGTGTTCATTTTCGTCTTTTGAATTCAGCCAACCCTTCATCCAGCCAGGCAACATATTTCTTAATATCCGAATCATAGTGTGCTGTTTCTTTCGTCAGCTGCTGTTCGTTATTGTCAAGTAAAATATACTGTGGCTGTGTATTGGTTTTGAAAAGATTGGCCTGCATGTAACTCCATCTGTTGCCTATACTTTTAATCGAAAAGTCACGATCACCAAGCTTTTTTACCATTTGCTGGTTTGCCGGCAATTCCGTTTTATCATCAACATAAAGCGAAACTAAAACTACATCATTACGAAGGCGTTTATCCACCTCAGGATCAGGCCAAACCTGCGATTCCATTTTGCGGCAGTTTACACAAGCCCATCCTGTAAAGTCTATCATTAATGGTTTACCTACCTTTTTTGCAAATGCTAAAGCTTGATCATAATCATGGAAACAAGGCAATTCGTTTGGGCAATGCTCTTTAGAGTGACCCGTTGCTTTACTGCTTTCAGTAGGATTTAATTGAAGCGGGTTTTTAGATGCTCCAAATCCTTGCGGCGATTCACTATAAAAATCAGGTGGCGGGAAACCACTGATCAGTTTTAAAGGAGCGCCCCATAAACCGGGGATTAAATAGATGGTAAATGAAAAAGTTAGTATCGCAAAAAATAAGCGGGGTACGGATAGATGGGATAATGCGCTATCGTGAGCTAATTTTATCCAGCCCATTAAATAAATACCCATCAAACCAAAAATGGCAATCCATATTGCAATAAATATTTCCCTGGTAAGAATTCCTGCCTGAACCACTAAATCTGCGTTCGAAGCAAACTTAAAAGCAAGGGCCAATTCTAAAAAACCTAATACTACTTTTACAGAATTTAACCATCCTCCTGATTTTGGCAGGGTATTTAACCATCCCGGAAACGCTGCAAATAAACCAAAAGGCAAAGCTAATGCTGCTGAAAAACCGAACATTCCCCAAAAAGGTCCGGCAAGTCCTCCGTTAACTGCTGCATCTACTAATAAGGTACCTATAATCGGTCCTGTGCAGGAAAAGGAAACTAAGGAGAGGGTAAAAGCCATAAAGAAAATTCCAATCAGTCCACCTCTGTCGCTTTGGGAATCCATTTTATTTACGAAAGCCGACGGAAGCGTAATTTCAAATGCTCCTAAAAAGGAAATAGCAAAGACGATTAATAAGACAAAAAAGCCTAGGTTGAACCAAACATTGGTTGAGAGTGCATTTAATGCATCCGGACCGAAAGCCATGGTAACGCCTAAGCCCAGAAGAATGTAAATTATAATTATTGAAGCACCATAAATTAAAGCGTTTGAAATTCCCTTTGCACGTGTTTTGCTGCTTTTGGTGAAAAAGCTTACTGTCATTGGAATCATTGGAAATACGCAAGGGGTAAGCAATGCCGCTAATCCTCCTAAAAAGCCGATGATGAAAATTGTCCACCAGCTTCTGTCATTGGGCGATTCACTTTGATCGTTTTCTGAATTTAGTTTATTTTCTGTAGCTATTATTGGTGTTGATGTTATGGCGGTATCAGCTGCTTTGGTGCTAAGATTTTCCTTATTATTTCGTAAATTAAAAGTTTGGAAAATGGCATTTGAGTCACAGTCGCAGGATTTTTCCTTTGCTGAACTTTCACTCTTCATACAAGCTGCAGAACCTTCAACTTTAAAACTAAAATCAACTGGTGTTGGTGGTAAACATTGAGTTTCATTGCAAACCATAAACTCAAGATTCCCTTTTATTTCAAAAGCCTGATCCGTTTTAATTTTGATTTTTTGTTTGAAAATAGCTTCATGCTCAAAAAAATCAAGTTCAAAGTTCCAAATAGGTTCAAACTTTTTCACTAATTTACTTTCGGTGGTCTTACCAACAAGTTCATATTGTGGACTTGTTGTGAAATGAAATGAAGTGGGAACAGGACCTTCATCACCATACGTTTTTTGACCGTATAAATGCCACTTGCCGTCAATTTTAGCTTTGATTGTTAATTCATAGTTGCAGTCGCTTATCTTTCTGCTATTGAAAGTCCATTTAACCGGATCAAAAATCTGTGCGTTCACATTATTAAAAATAATGGTACTTAACAGAAACAGTATGCTCAATTTTAAAATATGTTTCATGGAATTTATGATACTAGTAATAATTCTATTGTTGTCGAAAAACGTTATCGAATGATTTCCGTTATGCAAAGGTAAAAAAAATAGCCCCCCGAAATTAGCGGAAGGCTATAATAAAGATATTGAACAAATCGGTTTTACTTTATCTCATGTATCCTGTGGATAGGAATCAGAAGGCCTTGTTTTAGTATAACCCGTTTATCGGTTACTCCCCAAACAGTAGTTACTACTTGTTTCATACCTATCTCATCTTCAAAAACAATTTTCATTTTAATGTTCTCTATATTGCCAAGTTTCAAGGCTCTCTCTAAATTCGAATTCCTGATTTTAATTTCATCTTTTGACGTCAAAACATCATTTTCAGGGAATTTCAAATCACGGATACTTTCTTTTTCAACTAATTGGGGTTTGTTTAAATTTGCAGTGTCTGGCATATAACTTTAGTTTAGAGATTAAATTTTAAAGAAAATAATTGTAATATACAAAAATAAGAAACGTTATAATTCAGGGGAAAACATTTATACTTTGTTTTCAACAGTTAACTGTTTTAATAAACCGGTTAAAACTTCGGCTTTTTGAGTGCCAATCAAATATTTGAGACCATCTTTATCGGTAAGTTCAACGGCATCATTACCTTGAGTAAAAAAACGGATTACATTTTTGAAGTGCAAATTGTAAATCGGAGGGTTTAATAGATAAATGCTGTATTTTACTTTTTTTACTTCAACAATACTACTCAAATCAATTTTTACTTTGCGCGATGTCCATAACCCGTCAAGAATAAGGTTGTTGTTAATTAGTTTGGTATGCAGGTGCAATACAAACATAAGTATTATAGAAAGCAACATAATAATTACTCCCATTAAAAAATACCAGAACTTGCTCAACCATGGCAGCAAGGGGCGTACTTAACATAAATAGTTG
>JAVHPR010000033.1:0-1330 GCA_036170695.1 Bacteroidia bacterium | reverse complement strand
TTTTTCTCAAAAGTATCTTTTTTTAGATTACTCCCCAACTTTTGTCCCTGACCCGAAATGTATGGTTGGAATGTCAAATGGCTTCTATTTTCATGGAAGGCGAAAAACACCTCCTTTTAACAATAATTGACATTACAGAACGCGGTAAGGCTGAAGAAGCTTTAAAAAAAAGTGAGGAAAAATTTCATTCTCTTTTCGAAAATGCCGGTAGTCCAATTCTATTAATTGATGATACTTTTCAATTTGTTGATTGTAATCAAGCCGCCGTTAAAATTCTCGGAGCCGAATCCAAAGAGCAGCTGCTTCCAATTCACCCCTCTTTTTTATCCCCTGAATACCAGCCTGACGGTCAGCTTTCCGGCATTAAGGCTGAACAAATGATAAAGAAGGGGTATGAACATGGAAGCACGCAATTTGAATGGGTTCACAATAAGTTGGATGGCACACTATTGTTTATGGACATTACCCTGTCGGTTATCCCATTTGAAAATAAAAGTATGTTAATGGTTCATTGGCGCGATATTACCGCTCAAAAACAGTCGGAAGAGGCTTTAAAAAACAGCGAGGAGCGTTTTAAGTCAATCATAGAGTTAGCTGCTGACGGAATTCTTTTAGGTTCTCCAAAAGGTATAATAATTAGTGCAAACCAACAAATATGTGATATTACGGGATATTCGGTAAAAGAATTGCTTGGAAACAATATCTCTATTCTGTTTTCAGAAGAGCAATTGAAAAGATCTCCATTAAGATACGACTTACTCGACTTGGGCTTGGTGGTTAGAAATGAACGAATTATCGTCCGCAAAGACGGTTCATTTATACCAATTGAAATGAATACAAAAAAAATGCCTGACGCCACCTATCAGGCAATTGTCCGGGATATAACTGAACGTTTGAAATCAGAAGAATTGAATCAGAAAATTGAAAAATCTGAATACGAAAACAGGGTTAAATCGGAATTTATGGCAAACCTCAGCCATGAGATTCGTAATCCCTTGAGCGCGATACTTGGGTTTAACTCATTAATGGAGAAGACTGACTTAAACCCTGAACAGGAAAAATTTAATAGAGCCATTGGCATCTCTTCCCAAAACCTATTGAATATCCTTAATGACATTCTTGATTTTTCGAAAATTGAAGCCCATAAAGCAATGCTCAATTTTTCCGATTTCAATTTAAGAACCCTGGTTGATGAATTGATAACACTTTATGAATTAAAAGCGAAAGGGAAAAACATAGCACTGAATCATACTATTTCGGTCAATGTTCCTGAATTTTTAAAATTGCTTATCTGCTTTAGACATGCTGTCTTTTATTGTTTTGTAATTCC
>JAVHPR010000032.1:0-1336 GCA_036170695.1 Bacteroidia bacterium | reverse complement strand
CAGAAAACTGCTCCTAAACCGCGCAGACTCCCACTTGTCGGGTGCACGCTTTGTTAGGCTGTGTTTGACTTCGACATTAACTTTCAAGATAAATAGTTGTTTGTTGAATTATCATTTGCGCTTCAAGAAAATACTCATCATAGGTGCTACTTGCGTTTAGGGAATCAGTTATGCGGTGAATTCTGTTTTCAAGTTCTCTTGGTAAATTTAGATTCTTTAGGCAAGTGTCTATTTGATTTCGGAACATTTTGAACAAATCTTCATCAGAACCACCATGTTCGCTCCGTCCTTCTACCAGTGACAGGTTGATTTGCGCCAAAGTATGACCAAGCATAAAATAATATTGATAAACGCCACTAAGACGCATTTTTAACTCTTGCTCTAAATTCATTTGATTTAAGTGCAACCGTATTAAACCATCTCTAAAGTCTTTGTCGTTTCGGTTTTTGAAAAAACTTCCATCCAGTATCGCTTGTTTTATTTTTTGAAACTCTACAACTTCATCGTCATTATTATCAGGTGCAAATAACTTATAGCCATAAAGTATTTCATTAATAAAGTGCAAAGATTTTTGGATTCTTTCATTATCAAATCCGCCTAAAGGTAAGAAAATCATTATCTGACGTAATAACCACCCAAGCCGAAGGGCTACAATGCATTTATTTCTACCTTCAATATGTCTTTCATCTGAGTGAACTCTCATTTCATTGTTTAGCAAGTCATTAACAACATACGCAAATTGTTTGCGTAGGACATCTGTAATATCATCGGCATTTTCGAATGTCCAAATGAAATTGTCTTTGCTCGCAGTTTGCACTTCATTTATGAATTCAAATAATTGAAGGTTATCTATGAATGGGTACTTAATATCTTTGCCAATATTTTGATTGTAAATTTGTAGTGCGTTCCAAACATCTTTCTTGACAAACGGATATATTAATAACCCGTTTTTTGCCGCCACTTCATATTCTTTATTGGTTATTGATTTGTTCTCTCGCTCCATTTTGCTGCCATAGCGGTTGCCGATAATTAGCACGAAGAAATGACATTCGGGAATTAAATCGAAACATACATCAAGTGAATTTTTTCTTTTTCCTACCTTGAAGGATGCTGTATCACTCATTACTGGCTCGTACCCTAATTCTTTTCCAATGAAGTTTTCCAATTGCCTTCGCACTTCATTGAGGTCGTAACAGGTCGAACTAATGAATATTTGTGGTACATCCATGTTTCAACATCTCCTGAAATTATCAAATTGTTACTTTGGCTTTGCAAGGAACAGCCTAACGGTTTGCGTTACCTGCGTGTGGGCGGGCGTGGACTCTGCTTGGGAGCA
>JAVHPR010000031.1:0-1344 GCA_036170695.1 Bacteroidia bacterium | reverse complement strand
TCTTTTTCTTTGTTACTTTCTTTTGGAGAAGCAAAAGAAAGTAAAATGTCCAATGTGTAAAAAATTATGTTTCATAAAAAAAGCAACATTGCAAGTATTTGAAAAATAATAAAATAAAGAATGTGTCATTGGCAGCCTGTCGAAGGATGTGTGCAAGCTGTCGCACACCCTTCGACAGGCTCAGGGTGACAATACACGATTTGAGAAAATCCGAAACTTGATTCACATAATTAACTAATTTCCTCTTTGAAGGAGAATTTATAAAAAACGATGATCGCATTTATTACAGGAGCAACAGCAGGAATAGGGAAAGCATCCGCCGAATTATTTGCAAAAAACGGGTATAACCTTATCATTACAGGGCGCAGAAATGATAGGTTACAAGAGTTTTCTTCCCATTTAAAATCAACTTATAATATTGATGTTCTTTCCTTGAATTTTGATGTAAGGAGCTTTCAGGAAGTAAAAAAAGCGATTGATTTAATACCATCTGATTGGAGAAAAATAGACGTACTTCTCAACAATGCCGGTCTTGCGGCAGGCATGAGTACGATACAGGAAGGCGACATTGATGATTGGGAACGAATGATTGATACCAACGTGAAAGGCTTGCTCTATATTACACGTAGCGTTGCCCCATTCATGATTAGCAATGGTCAAGGACATATTATTAACATGGGATCTATTGCCGGAAAGGAAGTTTATTTAAACGGAAATGTATATTGTGCCACTAAATATGCTGTTGACGGGCTCACAAAAAGTATGCGCATAGATTTACTTCCACATAACATTAAAGTTACATCGATTAATCCGGGCATGGTTGAAACAGAATTTGCTCTTGTGCGGTTTAAAGGTGATCAAGAGCGTATTCAGAATACCTACAAAGGATTAAAACCTTTATGCGCTGAAGATATTGCCGAAACAATTTACTGGGTTGCTTCACGGCCTGCTCATGTAAATATTAATGATATTGTGATAATGGCAACTGCTCAAGCAAACGCAACAACCGCATTCAGGCAATAAACGCCATCAACAATTCCAAAAACAAGCAGAGTTATTTACAGGGCCACTACGGCGCAAAGCAGCACAATTATTATCTTAGTGTTTCTTTGAGTCTTTGTGGCTTGTGGCCTATTTTTAAAACCTGGCTGAACAGCCCTGTTGAATTTGGATAATAATTTTCATATGAATTTTTTTTGTATTACATTAGCTTTTTGTTTTGTATTGTATCACAAAGTGTCCTAAAGCAACCTTTTAAAAATGATTCATTTAAAAAAACTATTTATTTTATTTGTATTGCTTATCTGCTTTAGACATGCTGTCTTTTATTGTTTTGTAATTCCT
>JAVHPR010000030.1:0-6815 GCA_036170695.1 Bacteroidia bacterium | reverse complement strand
TTACAAAACAATAAAAGACAGCATGTCTAAAGCAGATAAGCAATTTAAACAATTTATCAATCGGCAATTATGTAATTGAGCAATAAGCAATTTATACATCTGCAATTTGAGCATCGCCTTTCAACATTTTCGTTATTTTTTTGTGAATCCCTATAAAATTGCCTACTGCAAAATTGTTCAATTGTTTATTTACTCTATTTTCTCTCAATAATTAGTATATTTACTCCCTATTTATTTACTAAAAAATATGCCAGAACAAGCCTTAATTGATGTAGAAGCCGAAAAAAAAGAAATATTAAAACGCTATCGCGGATTGTTACGAGCCTGTCGCCGAACGCTTGAAAAAGGTGATAAACTTCTTATCCGCAAAGCTTTTGACATTGCTTTGGAAGCGCATAAAAATATGCGTAGAAAATCGGGGGAACCTTATATTTATCACCCTATTGCTGTTGCACATATATGCGCCGAAGAAATAGGATTGGGTACCACATCTGTGGTTTGTGCGCTATTGCATGATGTGGTTGAAGATACCGATCTAACTCTGGATGATATCAGAATTCAGTTTGGTGAAAAAGAATCAAAAATAATTGACGGCCTGACAAAAATATCAGGAGTATTTGATCAAGGCTCATCACAGCAGGCTGAGAACTTCAGGAAAATGCTGCTCACCTTATCGGATGATGTACGTGTAATACTTATCAAACTTGCCGACCGCCTTCACAATATGCGTACACTGGACAGTATGAAGCGCGACAAACAATTAAAAATTGCTTCGGAAACCCTTTATTTATATGCTCCTTTAGCTCATCGCCTGGGCTTAAATGCTATTAAAAGTGAACTGGAGGATTTAGGATTAAAATATACTGAGCCTGAAAGTTACGTGGAAATTCAGAAACATTTAAAAGAAGCTGAACCGGAACGTAAAAAATTTATTGCAAAATTTATTCTTCCAATTAAAGAGATTTTAGAGGAACAAGGAATAAAATTTACTATTATAGGAAGGCCCAAGTCCATATATTCCATTAATAACAAGATAAAAACAAAAGGCGTTACCTTTGAAAACATTTTCGACTTATTTGCTATCAGAATAATCATTGACACTCCAGCTGAAAATGAAAAGGCAGACTGTTGGAGAGTGTATTCAATTGTAACTGATTTTTATCATCCCAGCCCCGATCGTTTACGCGATTGGATTTCTACCCCAAAAGCTAATGGATACGAGAGTTTACATGCTACCGTAATGGGACCTGAAGGTAAATGGGTGGAAGTACAAATCCGCACCACACGTATGGATGAATTAGCTGAAAAAGGATATGCAGCGCATTGGAAATACAAAGGCAGCGGGGCTGAAAGCCAGCTTGATGATTGGATCAGAAAGATCCGCGAAATTCTGGAAAGTCCTGAAGAAAATGCATTGGAATTTTTAGATGATTTTAAACTAAATTTATTTGCAGATGAAATTTTCGCTTTTACTCCTAAAGGTGAAATAAAAACGCTGCCCATTAATTCCACCGCACTTGATTTCGCTTTTGATATTCATACAAAAATTGGTGAAAAATGTATCGGAGCTAAAGTTAACCACAAACTGGTTCCACTTAGTTACGTATTAAAAAGTGGCGATCAGGTAGAGGTGCTTACTTCTAACAAACAAACTCCAAAAGAAGATTGGCTGGGTTATGTGGTAACTGCACGCGCTAAAGCAAAAATTAAGAATGCATTAAAAGAGGAGAGACGAAGAATATCGGAAGATGGACGTGAACTGTTGGAACGGAAATTCAATCATTTAAAAATTGATTTTAATCCCTCAAATATTAATGACCTTGCAAATTACTTTAAACTCCCAAATAGCCAGGAGTTATTTTATCGGATTGCGGTAGGTAATATTGAGCTCAAGCATTTAAAAGATTTCCGGCAGGAGCATGGTAAAATCACCCATAAATCAGGCAACATACGGAAAGAAGAGCCGTCAAAATCACTGGAACAAATGGTTATCACAGCACGCGGCAAAGCCGATATGCTGGTGATAGGTGAGAATCTTCAAAAATTCGATTACAAGCTTTCCCCTTGCTGTAACCCCATTCCGGGAGATGATGTGTTTGGTTTTATTACCATTAGTGAGGGAATAAAAATACATCGTGTAAACTGCCCAAATGCGATACAATTATTATCAAACTATGCTTATCGCGTTGTTAAAGCTAAATGGACCAGCCCTGAATTAATTGCATTTTTGGCCGGAATGAGAATTACAGGAATCGACGAAGTTGGTTTAGTAAATAATATCACCAAAATCATTTCAAATGAACTGAATGTAAATATGCGTTCAATCAGCTTTGACACTAACGACGGAACTTTTGAAGGAACAGTAATGGTTTTTGTACATGATACCAATCACCTGACAGAGTTGATGAAAAAACTAAAAACGGTGAATGGAGTCCTCACAGTTACAAGGATGGATGGGCAATAAATAATTTGCTAATGCACCAATTTGAAAATGTGCTAATTTGAATCCCTCATCAGGTGGGATAATTTTCAAATTAACCAGTTTTCAATATAATAATTTGTATTTTTATCCTTTAATAATTTGTAAAACGTATGTCTATTGTTGATACTACAGAAACTGTAAAACAAATTTTTAAGGAATACCTTGCTAAACATGGTCACCGCAAAACCCCTGAACGTTTTGCAATATTGAGCGAAATATATTCGCATGTAGGGCACTTTGATATTGAGTCGCTTTATATTCAGATGAAAATCAAAAAGTTTCGTGTAAGTCGTGCAACGCTTTACAACACAATAGAATTATTGCTTCATTGTGGCCTGGTTACAAAACATCAATTTGGCAAAAATATAGCACAATTTGAAAAATCACATAAGTTCAGACAACACGATCACATAATTTGTCTGGATTGTGAAAAAGTGTTTGAATTCTGCGATCCCCGGTTGCAACAAATACAAGAATCCGCGGGGGATATATTAGGATTCAAAATTGATCATCATTCCCTTAATTTATTTGGCAATTGCAGTAAACTATCTAATCATGGAGCATGCGAACATAAAAAATAAATTCAACGTGCAAACTTACCAATAAGCTGACTAACCGATTTACAGTTATAACAATTTACCAAAGTGCAAATTTTTATTAACAAATTAACCTATGATATTCGAATATAAATCAAACACACAAAATAATATCAATCTGTTTCGGCTTAGTGGTGAACTCATTGATAGAAATCAGGCAACAGAACTGCTTGCAGAAATCGATGCTAAAATCAGAAATTCAGAAAACAAAATTTTGCTTAATCTTCAGGATTTAAGATATATTAACAGTAGCGGACTTAATGTGCTGATTAATATTTTAACGAAAGCACGTAAAGAAGGCGGCGATGTCGCCATTTGCTGTATAAACAAAAAAATTGCAGAGCTTTTGGTAATTACCAAACTGGACAGCATTTTCAATGTTAGTGAAAATGAAGAAAAGGCAGTTGAAGTTTTGAGTAAATAAGCTGTAAACAATTTTGCAATTTATCAATTTTGCTTAGGCAATTTAGCAAACACAGATTTGTAATTTCGTAATGTCACCCTGAGCTTGTCGAAGGGCGTTATTTGTAACCAGAAAATTCGTAACAATTCGTAATTCGTAGGATAATGAAAGTAGATGTATTATTGGGTCTTCAGTGGGGAGACGAGGGGAAAGGAAAAATTGTAGATGTATTAACACCTAAATACGATATTATTGGTCGTTTCCAGGGTGGACCAAATGCAGGACACACATTGGAGTTCAATGGTATAAAGCACGTTCTGCATACCATTCCATCAGGTATTTTTCATGACAAAAAAATAAACATTGTTGGTAACGGTGTAGTGATTGATCCTGTGATTTTCAAAAAAGAAATTGACGCTCTGGTGAAACTCAATGTTGATGTAAAATCAAAATTGATCATTTCAAAACGAGCTCATTTAATATTACCCACTCACCGTTTATTGGATGCCGCATCTGAGGCAAGCAAAGGCAAAGAAAAAATCGGGTCCACCTTAAAAGGAATTGGTCCAACATACATGGATAAAACAGGCCGCAATGGCTTACGTGTCGGTGATATTGATAGTCCCGAATTTATAAACAAATACAAAGCATTAGTTGAAAAACACAAACAGTTATTAACTTTTCATAATTATCAATATAATCTTGCAGAGCTGGAACCTGATTGGTTTGAGGGTATTGAAGTATTAAAAAGTTTAAAACGGGTTGAAAGTGAACATTACATCGATGAAGCATTAAAAAGTAACAAAGCTATATTAGCTGAAGGTGCGCAAGGCTCCTTACTGGATATTGATTTTGGCTCATACCCATACGTAACTTCATCAAACACTATATGTGCAGGCGCCTGTACAGGTTTAGGCATTGCTCCCAATAAAATTGGAAATGTGATTGGCATTTTTAAAGCATACTGTACCCGTGTTGGAAGCGGCCCCTTCCCTACCGAACTAAATGATGAAACGGGTGAACAAATACGAAAAACAGGTAATGAGTTCGGCTCTACCACCGGTCGTCCGAGACGCACAGGATGGCTGGACTTACCCGCACTCAAATATGCAATCATGATAAATGGTGTTACGGAATTAATGATGATGAAAGCCGATATATTAAGTGGTTTCGAAATTATAAAAGTATGTACCCATTATAATTACCAGGGGAAAAAAATTGACTACCTGCCCTATGATTACTCTCCTGAATTGCTTTCTCCTGTTTACCAGGATTTAAAAGGCTGGAATAAGGATTTAACAGGACTTAGCAGCCCGGAGCAGATGCCTGAAGAATTAAATGAATACATCGCATTTATTGAGCGGGAAGCAGGAGTTCCTATTTCAATTGTTTCCGTGGGTCCGGACCGGACTCAAACACTGATGCGTAGCACCACCCCTGCCCTGCCCTAAAACCTCTCCTCTAAATCTCCTCTCCAAAGGAGAGGAGGCGAAGCTTATAAAACAAATCGAAATGAAAAAGGTAAATAAGAAAGGTAACAACTACCAATTCCCTCTACTGTGGAGAGAGCTAGGGAGAGGTGTTCTTTTTTTTTTATTTTTCATTCCCCTCTTTACCTATTCTCAAAAACAAGTGGAAATTCTTAATGCCGGCTCATTAAAATTTGCAAATAATATTGCCGAGGGCGCAAAGCGACTGATTGGTGATGTGCAGTTTAAACATGAGAATACACTAATGTATTGCGACAGCGCTTATTTCTATGCGGACAATTCGCTTGACGCTTTTGGGCATGTTCACATCCAGCAAAATGATGGAAGTAATTTATATGGTGATTTTTTGAAATACAGCGGAGAAACTAAAATAGCAGTGTTAACAAAAAATGTAATCATAAAAAAAGAGGACATGGAGCTAACTACCGATGTACTGAATTATGATATTTCATCGGGTATTGGATACTATACAACACCGGCCCGCATCGTCAATAAAGATAACATCCTTACAAGTGACCGGGGATCTTTTTTTTCAAAAACAAACGATTTTAATTTCAAAAGAAACGTGGTGCTTACCAATCCTCAATTTGTAATAAATTGCGATACGATGCGCTATAACACCACCACAAAAATTACTTATTTCCTGGGTCCAACCACCATCAAGGGTAAAGAAAATCTGATTTATTGTGAAGATGGCTGGTATGATACCAATAACGATTTATCAAGGTTCAATAAAAATGCATACATCATCAGCAAAGAGCAGAAAATGATGGGAGACAGTCTTTATTACGATCGTAAACAAGGTATCGGCAGAGGATTTAAGAACATTCAAATTATCGATACGACACAAAACATAACCGTTAAAGGTGATTACGCAATCCACTACGAATCAACTGATTTGTCATTCGTTACCGGAAATGCCTTGCTGATTCAGAGGTATGATAAAGACACCTTGTTTTTACATGCTGATACCTTGAAAGTAATAAGTGTCAAGCCGCCTAAAAAAGATATTCAAAAAAAGATAGTGAGCCAGGACCGAAAAGAAAAGGACAAAGGCAAGGGTAAAGATTCAAAAAATAAAAAACAAAAAGCAAAAGAGGCCGAACTGCAAGCTCCGGTAATTAAAGATACTGTAAATAATTTAAGTGACAATCCCCCTACCCCCCTTTCCAAGGAGGAAACAAACGGCAAACAATTATATGCATATCATAAGGTGAAATTTTTAAAATCGGATATGCAGGGAAAATGTGATTCACTTGTTTATACGATAACTGATTCTGCAATGAAATTATACGGTCGCCCGGTAATTTGGTCAGAAGAAAATCAATTGACTGCCGACAGTATGAAAATACAAACAGCTGGAAAATCAATACAATCAATAGAATTAAAAAGTAGTGGTTTTATTGTATCCATGGAGGATAGCGTACATTATAATCAAATACGAGGAAAGTACATGAAGGGCTTTTTCAAGAATAATGATTTATACCTTATTAAAGTTGAAGGTAATGGACAAACAATATATTACGACAAAGAAAAAGAAAAATTAAAAGCTGTAAACCGCGCAGATTGCACCAACCTGAGAATTTATCTGAAAGATAAAAAAGTGAACCACATTACTTTCATTACAAAACCGGAAGCAACTTTATACCCTCTTAATCAGATAGATGTAAAAGAATTAAAACTAAAAGGTTTCAGTTGGAGGGGAAGTGAACGCCCTCATAAAATTGCTGATATTTTTATTTGGTAATTTTTATTTATTTAAATTTGTAATCCGCCACTTTAGCTCAGCTGGTAGAGCAGCTCATTCGTAATGAGCAGGTCGACGGTTCAAGTCCGTTAGGTGG
>JAVHPR010000029.1:0-26680 GCA_036170695.1 Bacteroidia bacterium | reverse complement strand
AGATCGTTTTTTTGTGAATCAAATGTCGCCTATGCTATGTAGTTATTAGTAAAGTCCATTCATAATGTGAAGGTATATGCCAGCCTGACGGGCATATTCCCGGGACAGGTGTTAAACAGGCAGGTTGTCCTGCGCCTGTGCCATTGCAACTAGCAGCACCATTCATCATCTCATCCCATTCATACATTCCTCCGTAAACAGTACAGTTTGCACTATTATCGCCATAACAATATTTTTGGGTACCTCCCCCTCCCTGACCTGTTGCTACTGGGACATATGTTCCGTAATCGAGATTTTGAGCCATCCAACATTGTGTCCCAATTTGAGTTTGGCTGTAGGCTTTAGAATCGCGGGAATCAGTAAAGCTGGTTGAGCCGTTCCAGCTGCATAGTGAAAGCACAGCACTACAGCAAGGTGCAGTTGTAATAATTACATCAGATGTTGAAGCGGTACAGGGTGAATTGGAAATTGTCCAGCGCAGTGTAACTGAGCCAGGAGGCACTAACCCTGTTATCCCTGAATTTGGGGAACTTGTGGAAGAGATGGTAGCCGTTCCACTAACTACCGACCATACTCCTGTACCAATTGTCGGTGTATTCCCCGCTAAAGTTGCAGTAGTAACGCAGGCAAGATTTTGGTTTGCTCCAGCGGCAGCTACGGTTGGTGCAGCACTTCTTGTGATAATAACATCATCGAAAGAAGCGGTACATGGAGGATTGGAAATCGTCCACCTGAAAGTATTGGCTCCTACTCCAAGAGCGGTTAGTCCCGAAGTTGATGATCCCGGCGTGGTGATTGTGCCTGAGCCTCCAACAAGGGTCCACGTACCGCTTCCTGTTCCGGGAGTATTTCCTGCAAGTGTTGCGGTTGTGGCACAAATAGTCTGGTCAGATCCAGCAGCGGAGATGCTTGGTGTAGCATTGTTTGTAATGATAACATCATCCAAAGATGCTGTACATGGAGGATTGGAAATCGTCCACCTGAAAGTATTGGCTCCTACTCCAAGAGCGGTTAGTCCCGAAGTTGATGATCCCGGCGTGGTGATTGTGCCTGAGCCTCCAACAAGGGTCCACGTACCGCTTCCTGTTCCGGGAGTATTTCCTGCAAGTGTTGCGGTTGTGGCACAAATAGTCTGGTCAGATCCGGCAGCGGCCGTGGTGGATGTACCACTGCTTGTAATGATAACATCATCGAAAGATGCTGTACATGGAGGATTGGAAATCGTCCATCTGAATGTATTGGCTCCTACCCCAAGAGCGGTTAGCCCTGAAGTTGCTGATCCCGGCGTGGTGATTGTTCCTGAGCCTCCAACAAGGGTCCACGTACCGGTTCCTGTTACGGGAGTATTTCCTGCAAGAACAGCAGTGGTGGCACAAATAGTCTGGTCAGATCCAGCGGCTGCAGTGGTCGGTGCAGCACTATTTGTAATGATAACATCATCGAAAGAAGACAAGCATGAGCCATAGGATATTGTCCATCTAAAGGTATTAGCCCCTGCGCCAAGGGCGATAAGCCCGGAAGTCGGTGAAGTTGGTGCAGAGATTGTACCCGATCCGGTAATCAGTGTCCATAATCCGGTTCCCACTATGGGAATATTCCCGGAAAGGATAGCTGTATTGGAACAAACGGTTTGATCAATACCAGCATTTGCAGTAGTGATGGTAGTACCAGGCGTTATTGTTGGTGTACAAGGACATGTTCCAATCTGTAAAAGGGTTAAAGACAGGATGGTTAAGTCTGCTCCGGTCTGAGGATTAAATGTATTTGCACATGCTGTAGCACTGATTACCGGTTTATTGGAAACCGATGGGATTATCACATTATCAATACAAACCGGAACTAAACCTGCACTCCAGTTACATGGATTGTGCCAGTCATTGTTGACTGCTCCTGTCCATGTATTCGTTTGGGCATACGAAAAGTTCATCCATGCAGTTAAGAAGAAAAAAAGAGAGACAATAACGACGTATTTAATCTTCATTGTGAAGGAAGGTTATTTTGTTTTTATAGAACTTTCTTGTTTCCATTCACCGTTGATAATTCCTTTTTGCAGCAAGGCGTTCATTAGAAAATCATATTTCTCAGAAAGTTCTTTATTGGTGATTTGCTGATTGTTTCTCGCTTTTTCTAAAGCTGAGATTTGCTCCTGCTGTTCTTTGATTGCTTCAATAAGTGCTGCAACTAATTTGGAATATTCCACTGATTTAAATCCATCGGCATCTGTATCTACCAACATGGGAAATATTCTTTCAATCTCCTGAGCTATCACTCCCATCTGACGGCTGGTGTCAAAATTGCGATCCTTAAATTCATCGCAACGCCAGTTGAAATAGACTCCTCGCAATTGCTTGACTTTACTCAGAGAATTATCGATAGTTACAATATCCCTTTTCAGTCGAATATCTGAAGTCTCATTGATGTCGTCGGTTTTTATTTTACCATTGACATGGAGTTTGTAATTAGGAGTATTTGTTCCAATACCCACATTAGTTCCATCATCATAAATGATAGAATTACATATTGAAACCGGACTTGTAAATTTGGTAACATAATTATTGCTTGCACTACTACACATCAGATTTTGAATTGAAACACCATTAACATCCAGTGAATCAAAATTTGCATAGTTTGCAAAGAGACTATCAGCATTGATATAATTAGCAAAAAGTGAATCGATGTTTGCCAGGTTTGCATTCAGGTAATTCACATTTATATAATTAGCAAAAAGGGAATCGATGTTTGCAAGGTTTGCATTCAGATTATTCACATTTATATAATTAGCAAAAAGTGAGTCAATGTTCGCAAGGTTTGCATTCAGGTAATTTACATTGATATAATTGGCAAAAAGGGAATCGATGTTTGCAAAATTTGCATTCAAATTATTTACAGTTATATAATTGGCAAAAAGGGAGTCGATGTTTCCAAGATTTGCATTGAGGTTATTTACGTTTATATAATTGGCAAAAAGCGAGTCGATGTTTGCATAACCAGCAAAGAGAGAATCAATGCCTGCATAGTTGGCAAAAAGATTATTTACATTAATATAATTAGCAAAAAGGGAATCTATATTTGCATAGCCAGCAAACAGGCTATCTACGTTTATAAAATTAGCAAAAAGTGAGTCAATATGTGTATTTACACTATTACTTCCAGAACCGGACTCACACAGCGAAACCCATGTTAAACCTGGTAATCGGTAAAAGAAATAACACATAGAATCTGTATTATAAACTAACAACGAGTTGGCAGGACTCGGAATTGCTGTCATTCCAGCGGTGTTCATCCTGGGCACTAATAAACCTTTATTGGTGGAGAGTAATTCTAAAATTGAACTGGCATCGGGTGTGTTCGTTCCAATTCCAACATTATTCTGTGCATGTACCGACAAGTTTATCTGCATAAGGCAGCAAATAAAACTTATTAGTATAATTTTTCTTGAGGAGGTAAATTGTGTCATTTATTGGAATTTAAATGTGTTTAAGAATTAGGGGGAATACTAAACCCAAAAAAACTCCAATTTTATATTTTAGAACTGGCGTATAAAGATAAAATTTTATTTTAAATTTCCAACTAATTTAAGCTTATTATGTGTTTTTCTTCAAAAAAAAACTTTCCACATTTTGAACTTTTTTTTCAAAACTGATTTTTCAAAAGATCCAATTTCTGAATTATAAAATACTTTGGTAGAACAAAAAGAATGAAATATCTATTTTTGATTGAATTATAATTCAAATTTAAAATGTCCAGTTCTTCGAAATAGAATGGTCAATTGAAAATGACCTAAATCAAACTCCAGTATAAATTTTAAAATGCATAAGCCCTTGCAAGGAAGAGAGATTCTAGGAATTCAAATATTAATTCTTGATAAACCTCGTATGGGAAATTTGATTGCCTTCAGTAATCACGGCGATATAACATCCCTTAATCAAATTGGAAACATCCAACTGGGAAGTCGTACAGTTTTCATTTTTCAAAATTAGTTTTGAATACATGTCATAAACTTCTATCGAGCATTTATTGGTTATGCTAATATTCAACACATCATTGGCAGGATCAGGAAATATGATGACGGAGTTAATGTTTTCACTTAATTTGGTCACCGAAGATGTTGAACTGCAACCAGGTGCAGTCGCTGTGGTGTTTGTTTGCAATGCGCCATTATCAACAAACCAATCCTGCCAGCTTCCGCCAGAACCGGTATTCCAGTTGTTCAGTTGAAAAGAGTTTGCTCCGTTAAGTGTTCCCGGTACTTTATAAACTTTAACAGCCTGAGCATTGCGGTTCCAATTGAGAGGTTGAGAAGGCAAACAGATTTCAGGAGTATTGGGCTGCACACAGTTTGCCTGAAGAAAATATGCAAACTCCTGGTAGTTTGGATAATCGCCATACACACGAGCAAGTCCATTGGTATCAATACATACTGCCACATATTCATTACAGGCAATACCATATACTGCGGGCACATTATAATCTTGCATGATGCGAGCTAAAAATGTGAACTGTCTGCCGCGCCTGTCGGGGTTATCGTAATGTGTATCGGTAACGACATTATTAAGCCAGGGATTAAAAATAAAACTGTCTTTGATTAACGTAACATTTGCATCATAAGGGTTTGCAAGGACAGTTGCCGGAACAGCCGATCCATTTTGTGCAGTATTCACAATATGGCCTAAAATTGCCATCCCCGCAGAAGTGCCACCTATCGGGATTTTTTTAACATTTATTAAGTAATTGATCACAGAGTCGATGGGGGTGTTTTTCCAATAGGATACATACGTCCATTGATCCCCCCCGGCAAACCAAAGTGCTTCAGCATTGATCAATTGCTGAATAACATAAGGATCGGAAGATGCTGATGCATTATTACAAACTATGGTTTCAACAGAATTTACAGTAACACCTAATTGTGAATACATGAAATCATTGTAACCATCGGCACCTGTTGTTCGCAAAACAAGGATATCGCCACCCCCACTGTGTTGCAAAAACCAAATCATGGCACTGTCATTTTCTGTTGCTCCCCCCATTAAAACTGTAACACCACGGGTATTGGTGGTAACGTCAGATGTATCACCAGAAAAATAACTAGAGAAACTTTGTGCATTTACCGCAATTACAGACATGAAAACTGAAAATAAAAAAAATATTTTTTTCAAAATGGAATTTATTTGCTAAGATTTAAACTAATTGTTCAGTTTGCAATACCTGAAATTGTTAAGCAACAACTTGTGTTGAGTTCGTTATAAAAAGACGCAATGTTATGTCGAGGTTTGACGAGCCATCTTTTTAGTGATGAAAAAGATTCCTTCACAGAGTTTACACTGAACGAAGTGAATGTGGTCGGAATGACTTATTATCTGTCAAAGCAAATTTAAATAACACCAGATAAAATTACAGGAATTATTTTTCAATGAAAAAACTTTTCAAAACCTACTGCCACAAGAAAAGCTGCAGCTGCTGCAATAAGCCCAATGGCGGTTACCGTAAAAGCTCCCTTTAATCGGGGCTGTCCGGTTACTTTGCTTTTGAAATAGCCAAAAACAAAAAGACAAATTGTAGTAAAAATGAGTGATATTATTAAGCCATCATATGGAGTGTCAGTAAAAAAATAGGCTGACAGAGGTAAAAGCCCTCCTGCAAAATAAGCAATACCAATAGTCAGCGCTGAATTTCTGGCTCTGTTAGGATTGGGTTCTTCCAATCCCAATTCAAACTTCATCATAAAATTCACCCATTTTGTTTTGTCTTTTGCCAGTTCAGCAGCCAAAACATTTTGTCCCTCTTCGCTGATTCCATATTCCGCAAAAACTTCTTTAACTTCCTGAATTTCTTTTTCAGGAATAGTTTCCACTTCCATATATTCTTTTCTTAATTCGTTTTGATAATGTTCCTGTTCGGTTTTGCCTGCCAGATAACCACCTAATCCCATTGCAATACAACCTGCAACAATTTCAGCAATACCAGCTGTGATTACAATATTATTATTACTCACTGCTCCGCTCAAACCTGCGGCTAAAGCAAAAGGAACCGTTAATCCATCACTCATTCCTATGACAGTATCGGTAATGAATTCAGAACTTTTTAAATGTTTTTCGGTATGTGACATTTGTTATTTTATTGGATCAGTATTAACATAAGGAGCCTACTGAAGTGTTCAAAATAATTTCCACAAATCAAAGATTCAAAAACTGTGGGTTTTTCTTTTTTCTTGAAAAAAAGAAACAAAAATTCAAGAACAAACGATTGCTCCACACGGCCATGACTGCATCGCGTTTGTTCATTCCTCACGCACCTTTTATTAATATATTTTTGCAAAAAATATAAAACTATTGAAAACAATTATTTATAGGTACATCGTTATTTTGTCAAGGTAATTTTGAAAATGTTACCTAAACATTGAAGTATTGGAAATTATAAATGAAAATATACGCAGCAAAATATATTTAGAAAGTATTTTATTCGACAATAATTCTACGATTACAAATTTCATTACCGTTAAAAACTTTTACAAAATAAATTCCTTTTGCAAAGTTTGAAAGGTCTATTTCGCTTGATAAATCGTTTATTGAATTAGCTATTGCGTAAACTTCTTCTCCCTTCACATTAAAAATTTCCACTTTAGAATCTTCCGCAAACTCCATATTAGCAAACACTATATGAAATTTTCCGTCTGAAGGATTGGGCCAAATGAAAACATCTGACTTTGAATTATTTTCACCAATTCCTGTGGTACCATTATATTCGTATGCTCCGATGTCAATCACTCCTCCAATAATAGTACGTGGCAATAATAAAGAAGCATAGGACTCACACATACTAATTGGAGTTAATGAATATGCGGCAGCAGTAGTTCCTGCGCTCGTTCCTTTATTGATAGCCTCAGTAACTGTACCCGTTAATGAGAAATCACCAGTGCTTGGATTTGCAAAACCAAGAGTTAAATAATTTGAAGAAATAATATTTTTAGCAAAATCTAAAACGCCGGGCGTATTGGCTGAAAATATTGTATTGCTTGCACCGCTCACTGATGCAAAAATATTATTGTATACTTTAAACGTGTTAATTCCAGTGGAAGGAACAGTATTAAAATATTTAATGTCTCCTGCATACTGGTTAATTACAGTGTTGTTCACAAAATAAAAATCTTCCAGAGCATTTATGGCAGCATCATATCCAATAATGCCATGGTTTGCGCCAGTAGGACCCTGAATAATAATATTGCCCATCAGTATATTTAATCCACCCTGAGCTATGTTAAGTTCCCACCCCCCATATCCCGTTGACTCTTCATCAATAAGGTTATATAAAATATAACTGCGTTGCGCTCTTGTTTTTAATGAGTTGGCCTGCCCTCGGGGGTGATGAAAATAACAGTTCGTCACAATCAACGTATCTGCACTTGAACCGACATATAGGTTGTGGTCATAACCTGAAAAGGTTGGATCATTCTGCAACTGGTATCCGTTGTTTTGGAATTCTGAGTTCTGAATAATTACATTACTCGTGGTAACACTTGCATTACCTTCGAGTATTCCATTTTGGCAATTAATAAATTTGCAATTATTCACCGTTAGGTTATTTGCCTGAAAACGAATAGCCGCTCCATTGGCTCCATTGACATCAGAAACTTGTGCACCATCAAAAACAATATTTTCCAAATATGCATTATCACAGGTGCCTGGAGTTTCAAATACAAATATTCCTTTGCCGTTTGGTATGTCACCTGTATATTGTATAACTGTGCGGTTTAGATTGGTTCCCAATCCGATCAATTTTAAATTTTTATTGTTCCACTTTGTTGCGTCATTGGTGTAAATTCCTGCATCAAAATAAACAGTATCCCCATCCTGAACTAAATTTTTAACCTGACTTGGCAGCGTATAAGTTTGTGTTGAACCAACATGCCAAATAGTTGCATTGCTTTTTCCCATACAGAATAATGTAGCTACCAATAATAAAAGTACTTTTTTCATTTTTTTTAGATTCTTAAGATTAGTTATTTATAAAAGACAAATAGGTTCTGATTTTTTTTGAAATTTAATGGAAGTTATCAAATAATTTTATGCAATTAAATCCTTCAAAAAAACGCCCCTCCAACAAAACTGCTGAAGGGGCATTTGGATTTTTCAATAAATAAAAGCATCAATCTACATTATCATGTAAAAAAGGATTGTCCGTTTTTATTCCTACTTTCTTATCCTCTCCTTCGGATAAGGTCCAGCGCGATACTTGTGATTCAGAAGAGTGTGGAGTTGAATCAAGATTTATATTTTTTCTTACATAGGCCGGAACATTTTCTAATTCTGATAAGCCACTTGGAGTTTTTAATGATCGAAAATTCATGTCTTTTAGTTTGGAAACGCGATCCTGAGCTTTTTTTAATTGCTCTTCGTTCTGAACTTTTGACACAATAATATTTTCTTTATTATCAATAACAGATTCTGATATTACGTATTGTTCTTCATCTAAATTTGCAATCGGAAATGTTTCATCTGATGGAGTAGAAGTATTAGTAATTTCCCATTGAACCGAAGCCTGTTCCTCTATTTTATTGATAATAGGTTCGTCTTCTCTGATAAATAAAAAAGGCTCTGAGGTAATATTTTCTTTTTCATCTTCAATAACAGGTGCTTTCCATGATGGCTCGCTCATCCAGTCAACAGGAGGAGAAAGTTCTTCCGGTTTAATGTAAGATGTTATTTCATCCATATTAAGTGTAACTATAGCAGGAGGAACAAATGCTGTTTCCACTTTTTTAGGCTCAGTATCCAAGATGTGAATAATTTGTGCCGCTGGTTTTTCAAATTGATTTCCAACCACTCCTTTAGCATCAAAACCTGTTGCAATAATAGTAACACTTACTTTATCACCTAATGACAAATCCACACCGTAGCCTTTTATCACTTCAGCAGTCATACCAGCTGCATCCTGTATATAATCAGTAATTTCACCCAACTCGTCCATTGTAATTTCATCTTCCCCACATGTAATATTTACCAGCACGTAACGTGCTCCCCTGATATCACTATCATTTAACAAAGGAGATGACATTGCCTGTTCAACAGCACGTAATGCACGGCTTTCACCGGATGCAAGTGCTGATCCCATGATAGCTACCCCACTGTTTCTCATAACAGTTTTCACATCATTAATGTCAGTATTTATTTGCAATGTAGTAGTAATAATATCTGCAATACCTTTAGCGGCAGTTGATAAAATATCATCGGCATGACCAAATGCTTCTGTAACTTTTAAATTGCCATATATCTCGCGCAATTTATCATTACTGATTACAAGTAACGTATCCACACTTTGCTTTAAAGCTTCCAAACCAGCGTCAGCTTGAGCTTTACGTTTTTTACCTTCAAAACCAAACGGAATAGTAACAATACCAACAGTTAAAATTCCCAATTCTTTTGCAGCTTTCGCAATCACAGGAGCTGCACCAGTTCCGGTACCGCCACCTAAACCTGCAGTAATAAATACCATTTCTGTATTATTTGCAAGAATTACTTTTATGTCTTCGATACTTTCAATAGCTGCATTTCTGCCGACTTCCGGTAATGAACCAGCACCACGTCCCTTGGTAAGAGTCGCCCCCAACACAATTTTTAATGGAACCGGACTCATATCCAATGATTGCTGATCGGTATTGCAAACAATAAAATCAACACCTTTAATGCCTTGTTTGTACATGTGATTAACGGCGTTACTTCCGCCACCACCAACTCCAATTACTTTAATAATAGCTGAGTTGTCCTGATTTAAATCAAATTTCATCATTTTATTTTTTGTTTATTATGTTGGTATTATTGTATTCTACTATGGTGTATCGGTTTTAAAGAAAGCTTTACTTTCGAGCCATAAAAATGCTGCTTTTTTTAATGTAGATTTTGCTTCCAGAATATTAGTTACTAACTATGCTATGTTAATTTCTACGCTAATAATTTACTTATTGCTGCCCCGAATCTTCATCAAAAAAACTTTTTAACCGGTCAAAAAAACCGGAAGAATTGGGCTTTGAATGCCCTTTGATAGTGGTCGGAATGTTGGTTGTCTCCACCTTTTTATATTGTTTATCAAGTTTCTCCAATCCTTTAATAATTAGTCCAACAGAGGTGGCAAACATAGGACTGGTAATGTCTTCACTACTTTTTGCCAAATGCTCATTCGGGTATCCAATACGCGAATCCATGCCGGTAATATATTCGACCAGTTGTGTAACATGCTTCAACTGAGCACCGCCACCGGTAATTACAACTCCTGCAATTAATTTTTTCTCATAACCGGAATTTTTTATTTCGTAATACACATGTTCCACAATTTCTTCCATACGTGCCTGAATAATTGCTGACAAATTTTTCACTGAAATTTCTTTGTGCGGACGCCCTCTCAATCCGGGAATAGAAACAATTTCATTTTCCTGATTTTCACTTGCCAGTGCAGAGCCAAATTTTATTTTTAATAATTCAGCCTGACTTTTTATTATAGTACAGCCTTCTTTAATATCTTCTGTAATTACATTTCCACCGAAAGGAATAACAGCGGTATGACGAATAATTCCATCCTGAAAAATTGCCACATCCGTTGTGCCACCACCAATATCCACCAAAACAACACCTGCTTCTTTTTCTTCATCACTCAAAACTGCATCAGCAGAAGCCAGCGGTTCTATTGTTAATTCCGACACCTCTAATCCTGCTTTCTCCACACATTTATAAATATTGCGAGCCGCAGCCATTTGTCCGGTGATGATATGAAAATTGGCTTCTAACCGAATTCCTGACATACCAATAGGATTCTTAATTCCCTGTTCGCTATCAATGATATATTCCTGTGGAAGCACATGAATAATTTGTTCACCAGGCTGCATAACCAGTTTAAACATATCCTCAATTAAAGAATCGATATCCTTTTGTGATATTTCCTCATCCAAACTCGAACGGGTTTTAATACCGCGATGCTGTACACTTTTTATATGTTGCCCGGCGATACCCACATTCACAGATTTAATATCGACATCAGATTTTGCTATCGCTTCAGCCACAGCTGATTTAATAGCTTCTACAGTTTTATCAATATTCTGTACTACCCCGCGGGCTACTCCAAAAGATTCGGATTTTCCCATTCCGAGAATTTCGATTTTCCCGAATTCATTTCTACGCCCAACAATTGCAACAATTTTTGTTGTTCCGATATCTAAGCCTACTACAATTTCTGATGGTTCCATTATGCTATATTTTTTTTGTACAAACTATTTGATTCTTGAATTTTAAATTAATAACCGAATACTTATCCCACCAACCAGTAGTGTTTAGGCCCTGTTCATAAAAGATTAACAATTTTTTAAATTTTTCATCCATTGCAGATGTATCACCGAAAATTATTTTCTGATTCCCCACCATAGGCACAATTTCCATATCCCTGTCGCTATTAATATAAATCTGCTGAACCTGTGCTTTCCAAAATTTATCGGCATTAATGTAGGTTGCGATAGCATATAATTCATCCAGCACCGAGTTTTTTTTTGCCTCATCATTTTTTGCTAAATCACAAACTGAATTCTTGTAACTTGTTGCATAAGACTCAGAAATATCACCATTTGCAACTAATACATTTGCTGTATATTTATCCGAAAGTGGCATTAACTTTCCTTCATCGTCCAAATAATAACTGTCGCTCTTACTATTAATAATGCGAAGCACAGGTTTGCGCTGCTTTACTTCCACTTTTAATCTGCCATCAATAGTTATATAAACTTCCGCATTCGATATATCATCATGACTGTTTAAGGCATGCTTTATAACAGGAATATTCACAGTTGATTTAGGCTGGTCAATAATAGAATCACCTCTATCTTTAATCAATTTGGTAATATCCATTTTATTTAAGAAATACAAATCATCATCCTGATTGACTGTAATATCAAGACTTTTGCATAGCAATGAATCTTGTGTTTTATTCACAAACCCCATACTCACGAGCAAGCCAATCATCAAAAGAGACCAAAAAGTTATGTAAGCTATTTTTTTTACTTTTTTCAATTGTACTATTTTATCAAAATATTCCAATGCTCCCCACATCCTTCGACAAGCTATGAAAGACAAACGCACGCTATCACAATGAGCTTGTCGAAGTGTGTGTTTAAGCACCTTTCATAAGTGCATTTTTTATTGGCTCAACAAACGTGTCAATATCACCGGCTCCAAGCGTTATTAATACATCCAGTTTCCGTTTACTGACCTCTTTCACTAAATTATCTTTCTGGCAAATACTTTTGTTTTTCAGTTTCATTTTGCCCAGCAACATCAGGGAAGTCACACCATCAATAGGAAGTTCACGTGCAGGGTAAATTTCCATCAAAATACATTCGTCCAACAAATCAAGGCTTTTAGCAAAATCATCAGAAAAATCACGAGTACGAGTAAACAAATGAGGCTGAAATATTCCTGTAATTTTTTTATTTGGATACATTTCTTTTGCTGAATTAATGGAAGCTTTCAGCTCTTCAGGATGATGTGCATAATCATCAATAAAAACTAATTGTTCTGTTTTTATCTGGTAATCAAAACGCCTCTTCACACCACGAAATGTTTTCAATGCTTCACGAATAACAGGCTCTGGAATATTCATAAAACAAGCAACAGCTATTGCAGCAATTGAATTCTCAACATTATGCATACCGGGTATACCTAGTGTCATATTTTTAAAAATTCCTGATGGTGTTACCACTTCATATTGATATGCAGCATTTTCAATTTTAACATTTTTCGCAAAGTAATCTGCTCCGGTATCACTCACAGAATAGGTTATGGCACCTTTACCAGATGCAATATTATTTACAATGCTCTTCTTCAAAATTAATTTTGATTTTACCTGACTGGCAAACAAAGAATACGATTCCTCCATGTATTTTTTGTCGCCATAAATATCCAGATGATCCGCATCTACAGAAGTGATAACAGCTATTTCGGGATGAAGAGTAAGAAAAGAACGATCATATTCATCGGCTTCAACAACAGTAAGATTTGAGATTTGAGAATTGAGATCTAAAGTTTTTAAATTTTGACTCAGCAATAAATTAGTACCATAATTTTGAGTGATACCTCCTAAAAATGCAGAAGGGTCAAGGTTAGCGGTTTTTAAAATGTGTGCTACTAAAGATGAAGTTGTTGTTTTCCCGTGTGTTCCCGCAACTCCAATTGTATATGAATTTTCGGTAATCATTCCCAATACTTCAGCACGTTTTTTTATGATGAAATTATTTGCTCTAAAATAATTCAGCTCTTTATGATCAGCGGGTATTGCCGGAGTGTAAACTACTAAGATTTGAGATTTGAGATAAGAGATTTGAGATTTGAGATTTTCAGAAACTAAGTTCAAATCATCTTCAAAATGAATTTCAATTCCTTCCGCAACTAATTCATCAGTGAGCTTTGTACGTGTTTTATCATAGCCACTTACTCTCTTTCCCATCGCGTGAAAATAACGTGCTAATGCACTCATTCCAATTCCACCGATGCCAAGAAAATAAACACTATTTATTTTATTTAACTCCATTTTACCTTACCTAAGTCTTATTCCTATAATTGTAAAACAAAATTTGTGAATATATTTTTTTCACTTTTTATCATATCCCTTGCTCAGACCTCATTTCTGTTTCCTATTTATCAAACTCAACACCTCATTTGCAATCACATTAGCTGAATCCTGAAAAGCCATTCGTCCAATATTCTGAGATAATTTTTGGCATTGTTCCGAATCATTTATCAATGTGAGTGCTTCCTTACTAAGTTTTTCACGCGCCTGACTGTCCTTTAATAAAATCGCAGCCTTATTATTAACTAATGCCATGGCATTTTTTGTTTGATGATCTTCTGCAACATTTGGTGAAGGAATCAGGATACATGCTTTTTTCACCAAACATAATTCAGAAACAGAGCTTGCACCGGCGCGAGAAATAACTATATCCGCAACAGCATAAGCGTAATCCATTTTTTGAATAAAATCGAATGCCTTAATTCCTCTATTTTCATATTTAGCAACTGCTTGTCTTGCTGTATCAAAAAAACCTTTTCCAGTCTGCCATAACAATTGAATATTATTTTTTTCAAATGTTTCCAAACAGTTTAGAATACTTTCATTGATGGTACGAGCTCCCAGACTTCCGCCAATTACTAAAATTGTTTTTTTACCAGTACTTAAACTAAAAGCCTCCAATCCTTTTTCACGCTTACCTTCTAAACTCAATATATCCTGCCGGATAGGATTTCCTGTCAACAGAATTTTTTCTTTCGGAAAATATTTCTCCATCCCGACGTAAGCCACACAAATCCTATCAACTTTTTTAGAAAGGATTTTGTTAGTAATTCCAGGGAATGAATTTTGCTCCTGTATCAGTGTAACTATATTTTTTTTTGCAGCCACCTGCAACATTGGTCCGCTTGCAAATCCTCCAGTACCAATTACTGCATCCGGCTGGAATGATTTTAAAATTTTTTTTGCTTTCAATAAGCTACTAATCAATTTAAAAGGGAAAGCCAAATTCGACATCGATAATTTCCGTTGAAATCCACTAATCCTGAGGCCTTCAATTTTGTATCCGGCAGCCGGAACTTTTTCCATTTCCATTTTACCTTCAGCACCAACAAATAAAAACTCCGTATCCGGTCGTAATATTTTGATAGCATTTGCAATAGCAATAGCAGGAAAAATATGTCCTCCTGTTCCACCACCACTCACAATTATTTTAAGCGAGCGCAAGTTCGCCTCCTTTCTCTGCAAGTTCATTTTCGCGGCTTACACTTAATATCATTCCAATTGCAATACTGGTAAACCATATGGATGTACCTCCCATACTAATCAAAGGAAGTGGCTGACCAGTTACAGGAAATAAATTTACTGCAACAGCCATATTTATCATAGCTTGAAATACCAAACTAAAAGTCAATCCTATTGCCAGCAAACTACCAAATGTTCGTTCGCTCTTATTAGCAATACGAACTCCACGAAATAATAATACCAGGTATAAAAAAATAATAATAACAGCAGCAAAAAGTCCCCACTCCTCGATAACAATTGCAAAAATAAAATCGGATGATGCCTGGGGCAAAAAATTTCTTTGCATACTATTACCAGGGCCTTTACCCATTATCCCTCCTGTAGCGATTGCAATTTTTGCCTGTTCGGCCTGAAAATTACTCTCACTATCTCCGCTACTAAAACTTTCAATACGTGCTTTCCAGGTAGCGCCTCGTGGAATTACATTGGGAAAATTAAAAATCAATACAATAATCAGAATGCCAGCAACAATACCCGAACCAACCAATAAAAGTAGATGTTTTACATTCATTCTGCCAATGAACATCAATACAAAACATGTCACAAACAGAAGCGCTGAAGTTGAAAAATTTGAAGGTAAAATCAAAGCACAAATGATTGCAATAGGAATTACAATAGGTAAAAAAGCTTTCTTAAAATCTTTAACAACACTTTGCTTGATTGATAACATCCGGGCTACATAAGTTATCAATGCAAGCTTAGCAAAATCAGAAGTTTGAAAAGTTAATGAAGTCCCCGGAATTGCAAGCCATCTACTTGCGTCACCAGCGCTCACCCCATTCAACAATGTGTACAATAATAATGGCGCAGCCACAAATATTGCGAGCTGCGAGATTCTTGAAAAATAGGAAAATTTCACTTTGTGAATAAAATACATCAGCATAATTCCCGAACTTATAATAAAAACATGTTTGATCAAATATGAACTCGTATCACCTTCTTTATAACGGTAAGCAATGGCAATAACAGAGCTATAAACAACCAAAATAGATAAAAGAGAAAGCAGCAACACTACCGTCCAGATAACCTTATCTCCTTTTATGTATTTGAATAAATTCATGTTTTTTTACAATGCCCTCACGGCTTGTTTAAACTGTGTTCCACGATCTTCGTAATCTTCGAATAAATCAAAACTTGCACAGGCAGGAGATAATAAAACTGTATCGCCTTTCTTACCAATTTTGTAGGATTGAGCTACGGCTTCTTTAGCTGAATTTGCTTCCAGAATTGTTTCAACCATGCCACCAAAAGCTTTGATAATTTTTTTATTATCAGCACCCAAACAAATGATTGCTTTTACTTTTTCTTTTACCAACTCATTCAGCATCGAATAATCGTTTCCTTTATCAACCCCACCAAGTATAAGGATTACAGGTTTTTCCATACTCTCCAAAGCATACCATGTTGAATTAACATTGGTCGCTTTTGAGTCGTTGATAAACTCTATGCCATGCACATTACCAACGAATTCAAGACGGTGATCGATATTATGAAAATCCGAAAGACTTTCACGAATCGTTTCTTTTCTGATTTCTACTAATTTGCTGGTAACGCCAGCTGCCATTGAATTGTAGATGTTGTGTTTACCTTGAAGTGCAAGTTCCTGAATTGTCATAAATAAGGGATTTGTGTTATTTGGATTTATTACTATTTGATTATCTTCATTTAAGTATGCGCCTAATTCTAATTTTTTTTTGATCGAAAAAGGATATTGTTTTGCTCTGATGTTTCTTTTTGCTAATTCCCTTACTATTATTTCATCATCAATGCAAAAAATAATTGCATCCTCTTCTGTTTGATTGTGCGTGATTCTTAATTTTGAATCAACATAATTCTGCATTTCATAATTATATCTGTCTAAGTGGTCAGGAGTGATATTCAACAATACCGCTATGTCTGCCTTAAAATCAAACATGCCATCCAACTGATAACTACTTAACTCTAATATGTAATAATCAAAATCCTTCTTATCAGCCAGTCCAGCATTTTCTGCAACAAGCATTGCAAAACTTTTTCCGATATTCCCACCCAGTGCAACATTCAACCCTGCGTTTTTAAAAATGTGATAAATAAGCAAAGTAGTTGTCGTTTTTCCGTTGCTACCTGTTATGCATATTTTTTTAGCCTTAGTATACCGTCCCGCAAATTCGATTTCCGAAATCACAGGAGTACCCATACTATGAAGAGTTTTTATCAACTCCGCTTTATCAGGAATGCCTGGACTTTTTACTACTTCGTCTGCATTTAATATTAAAGCTTCTGTATGCTTTTCCTCTTCCCACTCAATTTCATATTTTGAAAGAACGTTTTTGTATTTGTCTTTTATTTTTCCTTTATCAGAAAGGAAAACATCAAATCCTTCCTTTTTTGCAAGTACTGCTGTTCCAACACCACTCTCGCCACCACCAAGTATTACTAACCTCACCCCAGCCCTCTCCGAAGGAGAGGGAGTGCCTGAAGTGCCAATATTTTGTTTATCCTCTCTCATCTATTAGTTTTCCATCCTCCAACCTCCAGCCCCCTCTCCCTCGGAGAGGGGATTAAGGGGTGAGGTATTACCTTAATTTCAATGTTACTATAGTCAATACTGCCAGCATAATTCCGATGATCCAAAATCTGGAAACAATTTTTGATTCATGCATACCAAGTTTCTGGTAATGATGGTGTAGTGGAGCCATCTTTAAAAATCGATGTTCACGGGCATATTCAATTCCGAATTTTTTCTTTCTTCGTTTGAAAACAAATACTTGCAGTATTACAGAAAGATTTTCAACAAGAAAAACACCACAGAGTATAGGAATAAGAAGTTCTTTACGGATAGCTATAGCAAAGACAGCGATGATACCACCCAGTGCCAAACTACCTGTATCACCCATAAATACCTGAGCAGGATAAGAGTTATACCATAAAAATCCTACGCATGCTCCTACAAATGCAGCGATAAAAATTACCAGTTCCCCTGAATTTGGGATATACATGATGTTTAAGTAATCTGCAAATATTCTGTTACCGGAAACATAGGCAAGTATACCTAGTGTAACACCTATAATTGCGGACGTACCCGTAGCCAGTCCGTCAATGCCATCAGTAATATTTGCACCATTAGAAACCGCAGTTACAATAACAATTACGATAGGAATGAATATTAACCAGGCCCATTTTTGATAGCCTTCACCTAAAAAAGCAAGCAACCAGGAATAATCAAATTCATTGTTTTTTACAAATGGGATAGTTGTTTTCATTGATTTAGTATCTACCGTTGAATACACAGGCATTTTCCCACTCTGAGAAGAATCGCTCACGACTTCAATTGTATAGGCACTTTTTCCGCTGCTATGCACACGATCACGAACAACAACATCGTTATGAAAATACAGGGTAACACCTACAATTAAACCTATTCCAACCTGTCCTAAGACTTTAAATTTTCCAGCTAACCCCTCTTTATCTTTTTTGAATACTTTAATATAATCATCTAAAAAACCAATTGCACCAAGCCAAACAGTTGACAATAACATTAAAAGGATGTATACATTATGTAATTTTGCAAACAACAATGTCGGAATCACAATTGCTGAAAGGATAATTAAACCACCCATTGTAGGAGTTCCCTTTTTCTTCAATTGACCATCTAATCCAAGATCACGTATGGTTTCACCCACTTGTTTTTTCTGAATAAAATCAATAATACGTTTTCCAAATACCATCGAAATAAGTAAGGATATAATTAGCGCCAGTGCTGCACGAAATGAAATGTATTGAAACACCCCCGCTCCAGGAAAATCAAACTGCTTATCCAAGAATTCAAATAAATAGTAGAACATTATTTAACATTTTATAATTGTTGTTTTATATACTTTAATTAAATTTTACTTTCTGGCATTACCATACCTGGCGATACTTTAACATGGTTATCGCTCAAATAATCTCAAATTTTCTTTTAACACCAGCATATCATCAAACGGAAGCCTGACACCATTCACCTCCTGATATTTTTCATGCCCCTTACCTGCCACAAGTACAATATCTCCGGCCTTTGCAATTGAACACGCTACCTTAATTGCTTCACTTCTATTTATTATGGAAATTGTTTTTTTATGGTTAACTGCATCCACGCCTTTTTCCATTTGCTTAATAATTGTTTCAGGCCATTCGGTACGAGGATTATCCGAGGTAAGGATTACTTTATTACTTAAGTCACAGGCGATTTTTGCCATTATAGGGCGTTTAGCCGCATCCCGATCGCCACCACAGCCAACAACAGTGATCACCTGCTCATTCCCTGTTCGTATATCATTAATTGTTTTTAATACATTCATCAATGCATCTGGAGTATGTGCATAATCAACTATTCCAATTATTCCATTATCAGTACGTATATATTGAAAACGCCCTTCGACCGAACCTAATGTGCTTAATGCGGTGAGTACATTTGTTTTATCCTCATTTAACAATACCGCTGTAGCATACACTGCTAAAAGATTATACGCATTAAAATTCCCGATGAGTTTACTCCAGACTTCATTGTTATCAATATTCAGAAGCAAACCGCTAAATTGATTTTCCACAACTTTGCATCTGAAATCAGCCATTGCGTGTAGTGAATATGTTTTCTTTGTTGCTTTTGTGTTTTGCAACATTACTTCTCCATTCGCATCATCTTTATTTGTTAGGGCAAATGCGTCTGAACCCAACATATCAAAAAATCTTTTTTTTGCTTTTATATATTCATGAAATGTTTTGTGATAATCTAAATGGTCATGTGTGATGTTTGTAAAAACACCACCTGTAAATTGTATCCCAACAATACGATTTTGCATTACTGCGTGTGAACTCACTTCCATAAAACAATGAGTACAACCATTGTCCAACATTTGGCGAAGCAATGAATTCAACTGTATTGCATCCGGTGTTGTATGTGTTGATGGAATAATATCATTGTTGATTTTATTTATCACAGTTGACATCAAGCCAACTTTGTACCCCATCTTCATGAATAAATTAAAAAGCAATGTTACGGTTGTTGTTTTACCATTAGTACCGGTAACCCCAACCAAAACAATACTTTCGGAAGGATTGTCGTAAAAATTACCGGCTACAATTCCAAGTGCAAAAGAAGTATCGTTAACCTTTATATAGGTCACGTTATCATTTAGTTTCAGAGGCAGCTCCTCACACAAGACAGCAATAGCTCCACTTTTAATAGTATCATCGATATATTTATGACCATCACTCAATGTCCCTTTGACAGCTATAAACAAACTGTCTTTTTCAACCTTTCGTGAATCGAAACAAATAGTTGAAATTGTAACATTAGTTGATCCAATAATTTCAACTAAGCCAACTTTATATATTATGTCTTTTAATACCTTCATAACTTCTCTAAATCTCCCTAAGGAGGCTTGATTCAATATATAATTCTTACAATAACGTCAATTCTATTTGTGCTCCCTTTGTGAATACTGTGCCTGCATCCAATGATTGTTTTGCAACTGCTCCGCTGCCATTAAGCTTTACCCGCATATAATTATTGTTTTCTAAAAGGAACAATACATCTCTTGCTGTCATTCCCTCTAAATCAGGGACAATACCTTTTTTTAATTCTTCCTCCACTTTATTTGTCACCATCTTTATGGTGGAAGAATCTGTCATTGAACTAGAAACCCATTCTGCTTTACTATTATTTGAACTGTTCTTTATCTTCAAAGTATTTAACACATTTTGAATTTCCTCTTGAGATCCGTTTTTAACAGTAGGGGCTTTTAATGCGTATTCAGGTTGAACTGCATTAATCTCTTTGTGAATTTCCAGACTTGTAGAATACACTTTATCCGCTACATCTTTAAACACTGGACCAGCTACAGCGCCACCATAATACGAGTCACCAGATGGAGCACTTACCACAACGATGCAGGAATATTTTGGATTATCTGCCGGGAAATAACCAACGAAAGAAGCCAGGTAAGAAACACCGCCAGTTTTATAACCTCCGCCTTTTGCAATCTGTGCAGTCCCGGTTTTACCAGCAACTTTATAATCTGCCATTTTCAAACTTCTTGCAGTGCCATTTGTTACCACCCCTTCCATCATCCTTTTCGCTTTATCAATTGTTGGTTGTGAGCAGATAGAAGAATTAATAATTTCAGGTTCAAAAGTTTTAATCGTTTTACCACGCTTACGTATCTCTTTCACAAACATGGGGCGCATCATTTTACCATTGTTTGCAACAGCACTATAGAATGTTAATGTTTGCAATGGCGTAATAGTCAACTCATAGCCAATGCTCATCCATGGTAAAGTGGTCCCGGACCAATCTTTATCTTTTGTATTCTTAATGCGGGGTGTTGCTTCACCGGGAAGACTGATTTTTAAAGGCGAATTAAAATTCATCTGACATAAACGGTCCACAAATTTTTGCGGATCTTTTGAATAATAACGTGTAATAATTTTAGAAACACCGACATTTGAGCTGAGTTCAAAAGCCTGCTGAACAGTGATTTCACTTTTTTCAGGACGATGAGAGTCCTTCATTGTGCTGGTATAATACTTGTGCGTACCATCTTCAATATCCACAACATCATTCAAACCGATATAACCATCTTCCATTGCCGTGATTAGTGAGGCCAGTTTAAATGTTGACCCTGGTTCTGTCGCATCAGCAACAGCATAATTCAGGTTTTCAACATACGTCAAAGAATCTTTTCGCGTGAGGTTTGCCATGGCTTTAATTTCACCGGTTTTCACTTCCATCAAAATCAAACAACCATAGGCAGCACCGTATTTCTTCAGACAATTCATTAATGAATTTTCGGCCACATCCTGTATATTAATATCTATTGTAGATATAACATCAGCGCCATCTTCAAGCTTTATTTCATTTTCATCATTAATAGATTTCCAAACACCACCGGCAATCTTTTGCATCAACCTTTTACCACTTTCTCCTTGTAAATAATTATTATAAGCGACTTCTAATCCGTATGATTTACCGGTACCTGCTTCATTATATTTTCCGATGGTACGTGCCGCCAAATTTTGAAAAGGACGCTCGCGCTTATTGGTTTGTATATATGTAAAACCGCCCTTATTACGACCCTTACGGAGCAGAGGAAATTTTTTAATTACTTGCAATTCAGTATATGAAACTCCTCGTTGCAGCATCACCCATCTTTCACCATCCTTACGCGCCTTTGTTAATATTTTCTTGTACTCCTTTTGCGATTTATCCTGAAATAATTTAGAACAGGAATAAGCTAAAGAATCTACATTATCATAAAATATTTCTTTAGTGATGGCATCGGTATTCACGTCAATTCCAACTTCATAGTAAGGCAATGAAGTAGCCAACAGGATTCCATTGTAATCATATATATTGCCACGAATAGCCTCTATATCAAACAATTTGGTGGAAAAGTTTTTTGATTTGGAGCGCCATTGCTCCCCTTCGGAAAACTGAATAACAGAAATTTTATAAATAATAACGAAACCAAAAAGGCATATAAAAAAGTATATCAGGTAAACACGCCACAATATGTCTTTTTTTACTTCCAATTTATTTAATCGTTTTGAGAATTTGTTTTAACTGAATGAACCAGGATTTTTTTTGGTGGCACTATACTCTCCACAATCCCTGTTTGCTTTAATGCTAAAGCTTTTGCAACTTCTGTCTGTTTACTTTTTATTACTAATGAATCTTTTTCTACAATGTATTGTGTCCTTAACTCTTTAATTTCATTGGATAATCGATTTACTTTTCTAACCTGATCATCAGCATAATAACCGTTAGCGATATAACAAACAGCGAGGAATGCCAAGAAAAAAACAAAAGGAAAATTATTAATTGTTATTTCCTTTGAAAGAAAACTACCGCTTACAACACTTGCTATTGAACGAACTATCTTGTTTTCCTTCTTTGGAATTTCAGGAGTTTTGTCAGCTTCGGACGATTTTTGCTCTTTGAATTTGTTTTTCATTTATTTCAGTAGGCAATTTTTCGGTAGGCAATTCATCAATTTTTTAATTGCTTGTTTGTCCAGTTATTTTTTTTCAGCTATTCTTAATTTCGCACTGCGAGCCCTGCTGTTTTCATTAATCTCTGTATCACTTGGAATTATTGGCTTTCGTGTCATCGCTGTTAAAGGCGTAAGCTGATGACCAAAAAAATCCTTTTCAACTTCACCTTCAAATTTTCCACTGCGTATAATATTTTTCACTAACCTGTCCTCTAATGATTGATAGGAGATCACAACTAATCGTCCACCGGGTTTTAACACCTCCAAACATTGCATCAACAAATCCTTCAACACATCTAATTCTTTATTTACTTCGATACGCAATGCTTGAAAAACCTGTGCGTAGTATTGATTTTCACGACCGCGCTTTACACACTTTTCTATCGCCACTTTCAAATCATTTACGGTTTCAATCTGCTTTTCCTTTTTCGAATGAAAAATCTGATAGGCTAATCTTCCTGCATTGTCCACTTCACCGTAAATCTTAAAAATGCGCTTTAACTCTTCTTCACTATAAGTATTAAGAATATCTGCTGCTGTTAGCTTTGAATTACGATCCATACGCATATCCAGTTTGGCATCAAAACGAGTGGAAAAACCCCTGTCGGCTTCATCAAACTGATGAGATGAAACACCTAAATCAGCAAGCAAACCATCTATTGGCAAAGCATTATACATCTTCAAAAAATTCTTCAGGTATCTGAAATTTTGTTTGATGAGTATAAATCGTTCATCATCAATTTTGTTTTTAACAGCATCTTCATCCTGATCAAAGGCATAAAGCTTTCCTGTTGTCAGGTGCTTTAAAATCTCTCTTGAATGACCGCCGCCACCAAAGGTTACGTCTACATAAATACCTTCAGGGTTGATGTTTAAGCCCTCTATACACTCTTTTAAAAGAACGGGGTTGTGATACTGCATCTATTCGCTTGGTGTTGGATTAATACCACCCATTACATCCTCAGCCAACTTCTCAAAATTGACAGTACTCTCATTAATAAATTTCTCGTATGCTTTTGTATCCCAGATTTCAATCCTATCTCCTGCCGCAGCCATCATCACATTTTTGTTTATCCCTGCAAACGTCATCAGGTCTTTTGAAATTAACAGACGCCCCGAAGCATCAAGTTCCACTGGGACAACCCCATAGTTGAACAACCTGATAAACTCCACATTCTTTTTCACAAACTTGTTCAACTTGTTTACATCCTTCACCATTTCATTCCAGGTAGCCATTGGGTACAATTCAAGCGACTTGCTAAAAATGCTTCGTTTCATGACAAACCCGGCTTTAAGCTCTTTTGTAAGCTGCTTTTTAAACGCAACAGGAAGCATTACGCGCCCTTTCGCATCTGCATTGCATTCATATACTCCAAATAGGCTATTCATGGTGGTTTATTCCTTTGTGCCGTAAAAGTAAAAATAAATTTCCCACTTTTTACCACAATTTACCACTTTGTTGAAAACTTTCTAGTTTTCGACAATGAAACATTGTTTTTTTGGGCTGAGAAAAACGTCAGAAATTAACCTGTAAAAAGTTATTAAATGACCTAGAATAAGACGATTTGAGAAATAATTAATGAGGACAGAATTTGCATTTTTGACTTTATTAAAAAAAAATCAAATGCTGATAACCTTCTGTAAATTGGAAAATAATTCCAGAATAGTTGAGCTAATATTTTGTCAAAATTTTGTTCAACAGCAAAAATGTTTTTCCTCTAAAAGCCATCCATTTTAAAATGAAATGAAAACCTATCTTTGCATGTGCTAAAAAAATTAACATATAGTGTTACAACAAGTGGTTTCAATATCAATATTGAAGCTTTGAACAAACGTTTTGAACGTGTATGTGTTCTTGATTCTAATTTACAAACGAATAAAAACAAATACCTGAAAAGCAGTAAGATTATTGCTGTTGGCTCCACTCAGGAATTAACAATTACTAATCCGGGAAATTCTTTAGAAAAATTGCAGGAATTTTATAATCAAAGGAAAGGCTGGTTGTTCGGATATTTAAGTTATGATCTTAAAAATGACATTGAACAATTAAACTCTGTAAACAACAATGGGGCGGCATTCCCACTACTTCATTTTTTTGCGCCAAAAGTTGTTATTCAAATTGATACTGATGATGCATTTGTTTATTACGATGATGGTTTTGTTACTGAAACAGAAGCGGATGAAATTTATAATTTAAGTATTAATCCCCCTACCCCTCCTTCGACAAGCTCAGGACAGGCTATTTTCAAGGGGGAATTGCCATTGCACAATCCCCTTTTTAAGGGGGAATTAAAAAATGATTCAAGCGGGATTCAGATTCAATCAAAAATTACAAAACAAGAATATATTGATTCTGTTAATCAATTAAAAGATCACATCCGTAAAGGGAATATTTATGAAGTTAATTTCTGCCAGGAATTTTTTGCTGAAAATTCTTATATAAATACAGTTGATATATTTGAGAAATTAAATGCTATTTCACAAGCGCCCTTTACTGCCTACTGTAAATTCGGGAAACATTATTTAATATGCGCAAGTCCGGAACGTTTTTTGCAAAAACGTTCAAATACATTGAATGCACAGCCTATTAAAGGAACCACAAAACGCTCTTCAACAATAATTGAAGATAACCTTCTTAAACAAGAATTGCACACCAACGCAAAGGAACGCAGTGAAAATGTAATGATCGTGGATTTGGTTCGAAACGATTTGTCACGGATCGCAAAACGCGGAACGGTATGCGTAGATGAATTATGTGGCATTTATAGCTTCAAACAGGTGCATCACCTGATTTCGACTGTTGCCTGCGAATTAAAAGAAACTGTTACATTTACCGATATTATTAAAAGCACTTTCCCGATGGGCTCCATGACGGGTGCTCCAAAAGTAAGTGCAATGAAACTTATCGAACAATATGAAAGTTCGAAACGTGGTTTGTATTCAGGTGCTCTGGGTTACATAACACCTGATGGAGATTTTGATTTCAATGTTGTTATTCGAAGTATTTTGTATAATGAAGAGAATAAATATTTGTCATTTATGGTTGGCAGCGCCATCACCGATAAAGCCGATGCAGAAAAGGAATATGAAGAATGTATGCTGAAAGCAAAAGCAATGTTTGAGGTATTGGAGTCTTAGCAAAAGCATTAATACCAAAGCACCGGATCTTTCATTCAAATCTACGAACACGAATTATTACGAATTTACGAACCCCGTGTCAATTCAAACACAAACGACTATTGAGACAAAAACAACTGCCTGGAAACTTTGAAAATGAAAAATGTTTCCATAGTTTTACATACTAAATAATAAAAGTAAATATATAATGAAAAATACGACTATCAGAACTATTTGCAGCTTAGTAACAATAATCTTTTTACTATACTCCAATAGTATATTTTTAATTGCTCAAACAACTTCAAATAAAACTAAATACACCATCAGTGGTTATGTAAAAGATGGCAAAACCGGTGAGGAGCTAATTGGTGCGATCATAATAATAAAGGAACTTGCAGCTACCGGAGTTAGTACAAATGCATATGGATTCTTTTCAATCACACTTCCTGCCGGAAATTATACCGTTTCATCTCAATTTTTAGGATACGAAGCAAAGACATCGCAGGTTGCATTAAGCCAAAATACAAAACTCGATTTTATACTATCTGAAAAACAACATAACCTCGAAGAGATTGTAGTTACTGAAGAAAGGAAGGATGAGAATATTACCAAAAACCAGATGGGAGTTGAAAAACTGGATATCCAACAAATAAAAAACTAAAGTTTCGGTGTTATTAACAATTTGATTGTCAACAACTTAACTCTGTAAA
>JAVHPR010000028.1:0-6854 GCA_036170695.1 Bacteroidia bacterium | reverse complement strand
AAGGAGCTAAGATACTATTTTTTTACATGTCTAAAGCAGATAAGCAATTAAATAAATTTATTAAAAGGAATTATTTTGCAAAAGCAATTCTTTCAGGAACAATCGTTCAACAATCAAATAAATGCAGCACATACACTTCTTTCTTTACTTACTCAAATACAAATTACGTTCTGAATAAATAGTGTGGAAAAATTCATCTGTTAAATCATCAATAAAATAAATAGATTCGCCGGTTGATTTCATTTCAGGACCTAATTCTTTTATTACTTCAGGAAATTTATTGTAGGAAAATACAGGAATTTTAATTGCATATCCTATTTTGCGGGGATTGAATTTAAAGTCTTTTACTTTCTTTTCTCCAAGCATAACTTTAGTCGCATAGTTTACGTACGGCTCATCATAGGCTTTTGCAATGAAAGGAACTGTGCGGGAGGCACGAGGATTGGCTTCAATAATATATACCAATTCATCTTTTATAGCGAATTGAATATTTAATAAGCCTACAGTTTTTAGCGCTAAAGCGATTGTTTTTGTATGTTGCTTAATTTGGTTAATTACATTTTCACTTAAATCAAAGGGTGGTAAAACGGCATACGAATCACCGGAATGTATTCCTGCCGGTTCAATATGTTCCATAATGCCTATTATATAAACATCCTCACCATCACAAATAGAGTCTGATTCGGCTTCTATAGCATTTTCTATAAAATTATCAAGTAATACCTGATTGTCAGGATGATCTTTCAATAAATTTACCACATGTTGCTCTAATTCCGCTTCATTGATAACAATTTTCATGTTTTGTCCGCCCAGAACATACGAAGGACGTACCAATAGTGGAAAGCCCAATATTCTTGAAAGTTCAACAGCCTGTTCACCACCTTCAATCACCCCAAATTTAGGGTATGGAATATTGTTTGCTTTTAATAAGCGTGAGAAACTTCCTCTGTCTTCGGCTAAATCCAAGGACTTATAATCAGTACCGATAATTTTTATTCCATACCGTTCCAGTTTTTCAGCCAGCTTTAAAGCCGTTTGTCCGCCTAGCTGAACGATTACACCAATGGGCTTTTCATTCAGGATAATGTCATATATATGTTCCCAGAAAACAGGTTCAAAATATAATTTATCCGCAATATTAAAGTCAGTGGAAACAGTTTCCGGATTGCAATTTATCATTATCGTTTCGTAACCACATTCTTTTGCAGCCAGCACGCCATGAACACAACTGTAGTCAAACTCAATTCCCTGTCCTATGCGGTTTGGGCCGCTACCTAAAACAATAATTTTTTTCCTGTCGGAAGCAATTGATTCATTCTCATCCTCAAAAGTGCTGTAATAATAAGGCGTTTTAGCTTCAAATTCTGCGGCACAGGTATCCACTAATTTATAAACCCTTTTAATTCCTAACTCTTGCCTGCGCTTAAATACTTCACTTTCCAGGCATTTCAAAAGATGAGCAATTTGCCTGTCGGCATAACCTTTTTGCTTTGCTTCATAAAATATTTCGCGTGGAAGTTGTTGTAATGTATATTTTGAAATCTCACCTTCCAGCAAAATCAGATCTTCAATCTGGTTCAAAAACCAAGGATCGATATGCGTTAGTTTTTGTATCGTTTTAATAGAAATGCCTAATTTAATAGCATCGTAAATATGGAAAAGTCTGTTCCAGCTGGGGCGTTCAAGGCTTTTTAATAATTCATTCTGATTGGTTACTTCTCTTCCGTCAGCACCTAAACCATTACGTTTAATTTCCAACGACTGACAAGCTTTTTGTAAAGCTTCCTGGAAACAGCGCCCAATGCCCATTACCTCACCAACCGATTTCATCTGGAATCCTAATTCGCGATTCGCGCCTTTAAATTTATCGAAATTCCAGCGTGGAATTTTAACGATCACATAATCCAAAGTAGGTTCGAAAAAAGCCGAAGTTGATTTTGTAATCTGATTTTCTATTTCGTCAAGATTAAAACCAATAGCCAGTTTTGCTGCAATTTTTGCAATCGGGTAACCTGTTGCTTTACTTGCTAAAGCTGATGAACGGGATACTCGTGGATTGATTTCTATGGCAATAATATCTTCAGAATCATCAGGGTTAACAGCAAATTGAACATTACATCCACCTGCAAAATTGCCGATGCTGCGCATCATCTTGATGGATAAAGTACGCATCTTCTGAAAAGTACTGTCCGACAAGGTCATTGCAGGGGCAACAGTAATACTGTCCCCGGTATGAACCCCCATGGGATCGAAATTTTCGATGGAACAGATAATAACAACGTTATCATTATTATCACGTAATAATTCAAGTTCATATTCTTTCCAGCCCAAAACAGCTTTGTCAATCAACACTTCGTGAATTGGAGAGGTATGCAATCCGCGGTCGAGCGCTTTATCAAAATCTTCCTTGTGATAAACAACAGCCCCTCCGCTGCCACCCAGTGTAAACGAAGGGCGTATCACCAAAGGAAAACCAAATTCCTGAGCAATTTCTTTTCCTTCCAGAAAGGAGCGGCAAATTTTGGATGGGGCCATTCCAACCCCGATAGATTCCATCCGTTGACGGAATTTTTCACGATCCTCAGTAACCTCAATTGCATTAATATCGACCCCAATCATCCGTACACCGTATTTTTTCCAAATACCCATTTCTTCACATTTCATTGCAAGATTTAGGGCAGTTTGTCCGCCAACAGTAGGTAATACAGCATCGATATGTTGATTCTCTTGTAATATTTTGATGATGGATTTTGCCTCTAAAGGCAAAAGATAAATGTTTTCGGCAGTAACTTTATCCGTCATGATGGTTGCCGGATTGGAGTTGATAAGCGTTACAGTGATTCCTTCTTCTCTTAAAGAACGGGCAGCTTGTGAACCGGAATAATCGAATTCACAAGCTTGACCAATAATAATTGGTCCACTACCGATTATTAAAACTGATTTAATGGAATGATCTCTTGGCATATACTTAATTTGAAAATTTGAAAATGAACCAATGGTTCGGCTCCGATCACCACAGGTTTGAAAATGATTACGAAAATATCATTTTTAGGGTGGTCACGAATATATTTTTATAATGGTTTTTCAACATATATGAAAAAAAATGCCCCGCATAGCTGCGAGGCATTTTCAAATTTTAAATTTGATTAATTTTCAAGTGGTATTATTATTTATGAGTTCTTTCGTCAGAAACAGTTAATTTCTTTCTTCCTTTGGCTCTGCGTGAAGCTAATACTCTGCGGCCATTTGCTGATGTCATTCTCTCACGGAAACCGTGTTTGTTAATTCTTTTCTTTACCGATGGTTGGAACGTACGTAACATTTTACTTATGATTTATGCGCTCACCAAAAATAGGAAACGCTATTAATATTCTCTTTTCTTTAAATTTAGGACTGCAAATATAGACATTTTTTTTATACTGCAACTTTTTTCTGCAAATTTAAACAACGATTCAAGCATCAAACAAAAAATCATATCTTTGCCTTTTGCATTTTGGGGGGCGAAAGTCCCTTTAATTTAATAGTCAATTACTCGAAAAATGGCACAATCATTCAAAATTAAGCTTGGAAAGTTTCTTTTTAAAAATGCTTTCCCTGTGTATAATATCTTGTATCCTATTTTCAAGAGAAAGCAGGATGCTATGGAACTCGAGCGTATTAATTCAATAATTAAGCCTGGTTTTAATGTACTTGACATAGGTGCCAACATAGGTTTTTATACTAAAGTTTTTTCGGAATTAGTTGGCTCAGAAGGATTTGTGCATGCATTTGAGCCGGAAGCTACCAACTTTAAATATTTACAAGGTAATTGCGGACAAATTAGTAATGTAAAACTTGTAAATTTAGCTGTTTCTGATAAAACCGGACCAATAAAAATTTATCTTTCCAAGCTGTTAAATGTTGATCATCGTACTTATCCTATTGACGATGCTGAGCAAATTTTTGAAATCAATGCAACTACAATCGATGACTATTTGGCATCAAATAACATAAAGCGTATAGATTTTATCAAAATGGATATACAGGGTTTTGAGATGTCTGCATTAAAAGGTATGGAAAAAACGTTGAGAAACAACCCGGAAGTAAAAATAATTACCGAGTTATGGCCATTCGGACTTGAAAAAGCAGGTAGCTCAGCTTCTGAAGTATTTGATTTTCTGCATTCTTTAGGATTTTATTTGTTTTTATTTACAAAAACTGAATTGCAGCCTTTAAGCCAACAAACTTTGAAAGATTTGAAAAATCTGGATGGCAGTTATTATAATGTTGTGGTAAGTAAGGAGAACTTCAAACATGCAGTTTTATGACACAAAAAAAGGTGAATTATAATTCAAAAACCAAATCCAATATTGTTAGTAAACCAAATCAGTCAGATGATTTATTCTCAAGGGTGAATGGGTGGTTTGATACACACAATAGTAAGTGGATTTATATTTTTGGCTTACTCTGTTTGTTATATTCCATCGTGTTGTTTAATGCACGTATTAGTGAAGCAAATGATGATTCGCTATACATTGAAGCGGCATATAAATATTCGCAACATTTTTTTAGCTATTTCTATACCACTAATGCGCCTTTATATCCAATGATGTTGACGCTTCCCGTGTATATTTTTGGCATCAATTTAATCGCACTGAAAGTAATATCTATCATTTTTAATTTTTTACAATTATTCTTTTTTTATAAAGCATTTAAAAACAGGTTTCCAAACTTAGTTTTTTATCCTGCAATTTTAATCATATCTGTAAACTCTCTGATATTATTTTATGCAAGTATGACTTATTCTGAGCCGTTTTTTATGTTTTTGCAGGCATTATTCTTTTTTTATTTTTTTAAATTATATGACAAGCTCGACGGTGGCGAAACTGATTTAAAGAAAACATATAAATTATGGCTTACAGTGGGCTTGATATTAACATTGCTTTCATTTACCCGCAGTATTGCAATTGTAACTTTGCCAGCAGTAGTTTTTATGTTTCTCGTGTACAAACAATACCGATATGCGATGTATGCTTTTTTAGCTATTGTGATATTTAAAGTACCTTTAGAGGCATTGAAATTTTTAATTTGGGGAAAACAGAATCAGTTTAGTATGCAAACCAAAATACTCTTGCAAAAAGATCCCTATGATATAACTAAGGGGCTTGAGGATTTTAATGGATTTTGGATGCGTTTAGTTGATAATTCACAAATTTATTTATCGAAACGGTTTTTTCAGATGGTTGGCTTCGTCAGCGAGAACTCTTCAACAATAAATGGTTTTGTTACCATAATAGTTTTGACTTTGTTATTATTAGGAGGTATTCATTTGCTTCTGGATAAAAATAAAAAATTGATGATTACCTTGTTTTATAGTTTTGCAATAATGTTTGGCTTTTTTATTGCTTTACAGATAAGATGGGATCAGGCGAGAATGATTATGGTGATATTTCCTATGTTGCTGATGATTATTTTTTTCGGAATTTACAAAACGGTTAAAAAATCTTCTATCGGGCAGGGTATATATATAGTTATAATTATCGTTACCTGCGCCTCGGTTTTTATTTCATCTACTAAAAAAGCACTCGTTAATTGGCCTATTCTTAAAGAAAATATTAAGGGTGATATTTATTATGGTTATACTAAGGATTGGGTAAATTATTTAAAGATGAGTGAATGGTGTGCAGGCAACCTACCCGATTCGGCTAAAGTGGCTTGTCGGAAAGCGCCAATGTCTTTTATTTATGGAAAAGGGCACTTCTTTTATCCCATTTATAATGTTTGGTATGTTGATACTGTTACTAAAATGTCTAATCCCGATTCTGTGCTAATGGTTTTTAAGCGGGATAAGGTTACTCATGTTATAGTAGCTAACTTGCGTCAAAACCCTAAGAAGTCAAATGGACAAATAATAAATACTGTACAGCGAATGCTTGTACCAATTGAACAAAAATATCCGCAGAAATTAAAGTTAATTAATACAATTGGGACAAGTGAGCCTGCGTATCTTTATGAAATAAAATATTAAAATGGATAGGATCGAAAACGAAAAAAAACATGGATTAAAAATAAGTACCAATGCCGAAGCAATTTGGAATTGGGAAAGTCCTGCAGGAAAAGTTCGTGCAAACAGAAGAGCTCAAATACTTGTGGACGTTGGTAAAATAACCAATACTTCTAAAGTATTAGAAATTGGTTGTGGTACGGGTTTATTTACCCGTAAGATAATTGAAATATCAAAATGTAACATCATCGCAATAGATATTTCAGCTGATTTACTAAAAATAGCGAAAGAAAAAATTTCTACTGTTGATTTCAGGCATGGAGATGCGATGAATCTTGATTTTCCAGAAAACACGTTTGATGTTGTTTATGGAAGCTCTGTATTGCATCATCTGGATATGGAAAGGGCATACAAAGAATTTTTTAGGGTACTAAAACCGGGAGGCAGAATTGTTTTTGCTGAACCCAATATGCTGAACCCACAAATTCTGATTCAAAAGAATATTCCATTTATCAAAAAGATGATGGGGGATTCGCCTGATGAAACTGCAATTGTGAGGTGGAAAACAACAAAACAATTAAAAAGTATCGGTTATTCAAATGTAACTATTTTCCCTTATGATTTTCTGCATCCGATTGTTCCTGGTTTTTTGACCTCTTTTGTTCAGGCGATTGGGATGGTGGTAGAAAAAATTCCTGTTCTGAAAGAAGTTGCAGGTTCCGTTATAATATATGCTGAAAAACCATCTGTTTAAAATTGCAATGACTCCCAACATCTGCCATTTGCCGTTTTGCATTTAACATATCAATACTATTTATTTAAATTGCTTATCTGCTTTAGACATGTAAAAAAATAGTATCTTAGCTCCTTA
>JAVHPR010000027.1:0-1353 GCA_036170695.1 Bacteroidia bacterium | reverse complement strand
ATAGGGACAGCGTTATAGTGGATTATTAATTTGCACCGAAACTTTAGTTAATAATTAAACTTTACAAAAATTTATCATCTGAAAAGAGAGAATTTATTTTATCAAAACAAGTATTACGTTCTGGCACTTCAATAGGTGCCAACATTAACGAAGCTTTAGCAGGGGAATCAAAAAGAGATTTTATTCACAAAATGAGTATCTCATTAAAAGAAGCAAGAGAAACGGCATATTGGCTTAATTTACTTTCGGATAGTGGTTTCATAGATAAAGAAGAATACATTATTTTAATAAATAATTGCAATGAACTTATGAAAATTCTGAGCAGTATAATACTAACAACAAAAGAAAAATATTTAACAAAACAACTCTAAACTTTTAAACACAAAACAAAAACTCTTAACTCTAAACTTTTAACTCAAAACTACCTACCCATGGCAAGAATTATCAAATCAGGACTTATTCAAATGAGCCTTCCTATGACGGAAGGAGAAGGAACCATCAAAGAAATTTGCAATGCGATGGTGCAAAAACACATTCCGTTTATCGAAGAAGCGGGAAAAAAGGGAGTTCAGATTTTATGTCTGCAGGAAATATTTAATACACCATATTTCTGTCCGGGACAAGATAAAAAATGGTACGCTTCTGCTGAAGCTGTTCCAGGGCCAACTACTGATTTGATGGCTACTTATGCTAAAAAATATAACATGGTAATTATTGTTCCGATTTATGAAAAGGAGCAGGAAGGTGTATTGTATAATACTGCCGCTGTGATTGATGCTGATGGAACCTATCTTGGTAAATACAGAAAAAATCATATTCCTCAAACATCAGGTTTTTGGGAAAAGTTTTTCTTTAAACCGGGAAACTTGGGTTATCCGGTATTCCAGACCAAATATGCAAAAATAGGTGTTTACATTTGCTACGACAGACATTTCCCCGATGGTGCAAGATGTCTGGGATTAAATGGAGCTGAAATAGTTTATAATCCGTCTGCAACTGTTGCCGGATTATCGCAGTATTTATGGAAATTGGAACAACCTGCACATGCAGCTGCAAATGGTTATTTTATGGGTTGCATCAACAGAGTTGGAATGGAAAAACCTTGGAACTTAGGTAAGTTTTATGGCAGCTCGTATTTTGTTGATCCTCGCGGGCAAATATTCGCATGCGCTTCAGAAGATAAAGATGAATTGTTGATCGCTGATTTTGACCTTGATATGATTGAAGAGGTTAGAGGCACTTGGCAATTTTACAGAGACAGAAGACCTGAAACTTACGGTAAAATAACAGAACTATAATACAACTCCCCCTTGAAAAGGGGGGCAGGGGGCATAGCCGTCAGGTTAAGGATGT
>JAVHPR010000026.1:0-1354 GCA_036170695.1 Bacteroidia bacterium | reverse complement strand
TTTATCGATTGGGCACACCTCTCCCATGAGAGATTTATGTTGAGTTGTACTGCTCTACAAATATTATATGCTAAGTTGGTCAATCCAATAACTACTTTCGCTCTATCTATTCCAATGACACGGGTATAAGTTCCTTTCATACTGGTTTGTACAAAGCCAAAGATGTGTTCTACCCTTACTCTGTATTTTGATTTGTTTTTGTTACTTGCTTTTTGTGCTTCTGTGAGAGGTTTGTTTTTGTATCCTTTTTCATGTACTTTGTTAACCATCTCCACTTTATCTATTACTCCCTCTTGGTTTTCTCCTGTGTAGGCACTATCTGCGTACAATGCCTGTCCTTTATCTTTTTCGGTAAGCAAAGGTTCTAATACTTGTGAATCGTGTACACTGGCATCAGTTACCGTATAGTTGTCTATCAACTTGCTTCCTAAATCTGCTTTTACATGATTTTTATATCCGTAATAATTTTGATTGTTTTTCTTTGTCCAACGGGCATCTATATCCTTATGCCTGAGTTTGTTTTTGTTCTTTTCGTTTTTCCAATCCGCTGGTATTTCGCCCGCTTTTATTGTTCTGTTTTCTTCTCTACTATTCCGCTGGCGGGGAACTTCATGAAAACTCGCATCTACCATTTTCCCTTCTGAGACAATCAAATTATGCTCCTCTAATTTTTTGTAAAAACAATCAAATAATTTACGCTCATTATCATTTCCCTTGAGTTTTTCTTTGAATGTCCAAAGCGTGTTGGTGTCAGGTACTTTGTGGCTAAACTCTAAGCCCACAAACCGTTGGAATGTTATCCTATCGTTGAGTTGAAACTCTGTTTGTTCATCCGATAAATTGTAGAGCCGCTGTAATATTAGCACTTTAAACATCAACACATAATCATACGGCTTTGCTCCTGCTTCACTTTTTCGCTCTGTCTTTTGATATATCCCATTCAATGTCTCTCGGAATAGTTCAAAGTCAATTTTATTACTCAGTTTATTTAATGGGTCTTGCAGTTTGTTTAGTTTTTCTAATTTCTCTTGCTCATCGAAAAACCCTCGTGGCTGTCGTTTTTTGCTTGTCATGGCTTTTTATTTTATGCAGCAAAGTTACAGCCAAAAACACTAAATACCGTTCGTTTATTTACGAACTTTTTAACAAAGTTTTCAATATGCTGATTTTTGGAACCGCCCTAAAGTATCATGGGTAACGGACTCCACACTTTTTATTTCAGGAACGGATTTTAAAATCACTTGCTCAATACCTGCTTTCAGCGTCATCAAACTCATGGAGCAGGAACTGCATGCTCCGACAAGTTTTACTTTTACTACCATATCATCCGTTATTTCCACTAAAGAAACATCCC
>JAVHPR010000025.1:0-6905 GCA_036170695.1 Bacteroidia bacterium | reverse complement strand
GCATCGAATCTCCTTTAATAGTAAAGGCTCTGTGCTTTCCAACTATTTTAAAAGGTAAATTCATAACAGCCAAATTTTCTATGAACTCAGGGTCGGCATATCCATTAAGATAACCGGCCATAGCTTTTACATGAACTACCTCAACCACATCATTATTTTCTTTATCTATCAGAACGGGAAATAATATTCTGTTCAATCCAATTTTCATTAAGGATTCGGGATCAGTTTGTGTAAGATCACCACGAATTAATGCATCAATGGAAATTTGAAAAAAGGCGGAAAGACTAATTAATATTTCAATGGGAGGTTCATTGCGTCCTTCTTCATAAGCTCCCAAACGTGAACGATTAATTTTCAATTCTTCGGCTAATTGTTCCTGGGATAAATTTTTAAGCCTCCTTAAGACCCTAATGTTTTTGGCTATTTTCATAATTGCTATAAATTATGGCGCTAATGTACTACAATTTATAGTAATTTTGGCATTTGAACAATAATATTTATTTCATTTCAATAAATACGCTATCTACATCAGGGGTTTGTTTTTAAATAAATGATAAACACAGCCATGGTTATTAAATTATTGTTCCCCTGATGGGATAACGTTAAACCAATTTTACTTATAAAATAGTCCAATTCAGTTTTGCCACGCGCCTTCTCGACTCCGCTACCATTGACGTATTTTGTAATTTGCAGATTATCAATTAATTATCTGTCATCCTGAAGAGCCTTTTTTGGCGATGAAGGATCTTGTTTATAGTGTGAAGATTCTTCATCCTTCCAAAAAAATGGAAGGATTCTGAATGACAGGACAATTAAATTACGTCATTTTATATTGCTTTTTTTTTGAAAAAAATTAACCCTCGAAATGACTGCGCGCTGGTTATTTCGAGCGGAGTCGAGAAAGCGGGTTGTTATTTAAGATTGGACTAAAATATATTATTAATTGGTATTACATATAAAATCATAGATTGATTTAAATGTGAGGCGAGCAGTTTTTGTTGCAATTGTTTATTTTTTTATAATCTTTGTTCTGACCGATTTTCCAAAAGAATTTATTTCAAGAATGTATAATTGACTTTGTAACGATTCAATATTAAATAAAGACTGATAAACGCCTTTTTCTTTAATTCCCTCATTAAACAACTGAACCAATTTGCCGTTCATATCATACAGTTTCACATTAACATTTCCTTTTTTCGGAATAAAGTAATTAACAAATAATTGTGCTTGAACCGGATTAGGATAAACTCCCAAAAAGACTCCTCCATTTGTTGCATCCGAAACATTGGAAGGAGTATTATCAGGACAGATAGCTGTTTGAAATTTAATAACTGAATTTCGGGGTATTGCTTCTGTTCCCTCAGGTTGCAAACATCTTGTAAGATTATTTGAATAAAACGAGGCTCCAAAAGTTGTAGCTGATGAAGAACTATCAATTGTATTAACGTAAAACCAATCTGCCTGAGTGCGATTTTTATTGATATCTAAAATTACATATCCGTGTTTGGTTAGCTCAGCATATTTGATGTGAGGGTTTTGAGCTTTCATAGCTGATGCACCAAGAGGCACATGTTCTGCCCCGGCAAGAGCATTAACACTTGGCACAACAAACTCAATACCTACAGAACCAGCTCCGGTAGAACTGTTATAGGAATTGGAAGGTAGATCATTTGCCCATGAAGAATGAATATCTCCTGTAAGTACTACAATATTATTATTGTTATTTGAAAGAATATGGTTAAACAAACGATTCCTTTCAGCAGGGTATCCATCCCACTGATCCCCATTAACAGGAACTCCTAATACTTTTAATGGAGCCATCATTACCTGTTGAGCAAGTATGTTCCATTGGGCTGTACTGGAATCGAGCCGGTTTCCTAACCATGTAAATTGATCGGTGCCCAATAATTGTCGGGCAGAATCATTAACAACAGAACCGGTGGTACCTGATTGTTCATCACGACCATGTATGCGTGTATCAAGCATAATGAATTCTGCCAGGTTACCGAATCTGATATCCCGAAATACCTCATAAGGATTAAGTGTATCGATAAGCCTGATTGGTAGCCATTCAAAAAAAGCTTGTTTGGCATATTGTTTTCGCAGACACCAGAGTCCCTCATTTGGTTGATGATTTTTGGCACTATCTTTCCATGCATTGTTGGAAAATTCATGATCGTCCCAAATAATTATGTATGGAAATTGCTGATGTAAATTTCTTAGATCATCGTCCAAACGGTAAGAGGAATAACGAGCTCTGTAATCCATCAATGCAACAATTTCATTTGTAGGTACACATGTCCTGTTTGCAGCGGAATTAGCATCATAGCCGCCGCTTTCATATTCATAGATGTAATCACCCAACCCAATTATAGCATCAAAGTCGTTACGTTCGGTCAAACTTTTATAAGCATTAAAAAAACCTGATTCAAAATTAGCGCAGGATACAATGGCAAATCTGAGGCTGTCAACATCTCCTACGGGAGCTGTTTTTGTTCTGCCAATTACCGATTTATAACCATTTGCTTTAAATTGGTAAAAATAAAATGTATTAGGCTGTAGACCCATAGCATCTATTTTAACTGTAAAGTCAGAGTTCATGTCTGTGATTACAACTCCGCTATTTGCAGGGTTCAGCATCGTTGTATCCTCAGCGATTATCCATGATACTGAAATAGGGTTAATTTGATTGGTATCGGGTGTTACCCGTGTCCAGATGATTACTCTATCTGACAAAGGATCTCCGGATGCTACCCCATGATAAAAAGGTTTGAGACAGGGAGTAACTGTTTGAACCCTCTTCTGACCAAACATTTTCGGGCAAACTATTAATTCAATACTAAGAATGGTAATAATTATTAATTTTCGCATTGTTTTGAACCTGATAAATTTATGTTGAAATTAAAATTGCAGGCAAAGGAAAAACTGATTGAAACAGGTAATTATTTGTTTTTATAGTTAATAAAGTATTCGGGGTGTCACAAAAGTAATAAAAAAACTACTTATTGTAGATACAGTCTTTAAGAGATTAATTATTGCAGCCAATTTTTAATCTCGTTGCTTTATGGGTTTTTATGTTAATTTTGAGCAATATCAAAAATTTATCTAAAGATAACTTCAATTAGCAAAGCAAACAAAATTATCCCTATAACCAATTGATTATGAACTTATTTAGTAAAACAATATCCATCCGATGGGCCGATCTGGATCCCAATTTCCATTTAAGACATAGTGTTTATTATGATTTTGGTACTCAACAGCGGATTGAAATTTTAGAACAGTCAGGCTTGACATTAAATGTTATGAAAGAACAGGGGTTCGGACCTGTTATATTTCGGGAAGAGTGCATTTTTAAAAGAGAAATTAAATTGTCAGACACAATCACTATTAAGGCAAAAATATCAAAGATGAATGCCGATGGCTCCCGCTTTACATTCAAGCATGAATTTTACAACTCAGCGAATGAACTCTGCGCCATACTTACATTAGATGGTTCCTGGCTTGATACCAAATTGCGTAAACTGGCAAATCCAACTCCCAAAATAGTTCTGGATGTACTCAATACATTTCCAAAAACAAGTGAATTTATTGAAGGGTAAAATTCCTATAGCTAAAAAAACTATGAACTTTATAGCCATCGACTTTGAAACAGCCAACAGCAATAGGACGAGCATTTGTTCGATGGGGGCAGCAATTGTTGAAAACGGGAAACTAATTGGCACCGAGCATTTTTTTATTAAACCTGTTCCAAACTATTATGATGGGTTTAACACGCAGCTTCACGGTATTGATGATAGTCATACCAGAAACAAGGGCACGTTTGCTCAACAGTGGCATGAACTTAAAAAATATTTTAACAACAAAACCATTGTTGCTCATAATGCTTCATTCGACTGCAGCGTTCTCAGAAGCACACTTGATAATTCTAAATTAGCATACCCAGACCTGGATTATCATTGCACTTTTCGTCTTTCACAAGCAACGCTGCCTCTGCCTGCTCATAAGTTGAGCGATGTGTCCAGACATTTCCAGATCAAACTAAACCACCATAATGCTGAAAGCGATGCACATGCAGCAGCATTGATTGCATTAAAATTATGTGAACAATTTAAAGCTGGTTCGCTTAAAGAACTTTCGCAGGGATTAGGTTTTAAGATTGGGAAAATTGTCAGCAGTACGAACACATACAAAGCGTTTTCTAAGCGATGAAATAAAAAATATATAATAAACCGAAAAAGAAACCTATGTATAACATTCCATTCACAACAATAAACTGGGATAAAATTGAAAAAATTGAACACAAAGGCGAAACAGGAACATCCTACTGGCAAACCCTCCAGATGGGTGGACTTAGAATTCGTATGGTAGAATATTCAAAAGGTTATATGGCTGATCATTGGTGCCAAAAAGGGCATATTGTTCAATGTTTAGACGGGGAATTTCTTAGCGAACTTAAAAATGGAGAGAATCAAACATTTACTCAGGGGATGACATATATCGTTTCTGACGATTTGAGTTCGCACCGTTCTATTTCAACGAATGGAGCCAAACTATTAATCGTTGATGGTGATTTTTTAAGACCAAAATAATTATGAAAAAAGTCAATTACAATTCTTAAATTAAGATTGAGGAAGAAAAACTTTTATAAAAATTTAAATCAATACAATGAAATTCGAAAAAACTTTCAGTCTGGCTGGTAAACTAACAGTTAACCGCATAGGTTATGGCGCGATGCGTATCACTGGTAAGGGTGTTTGGGGGCAACCTGAAAATAAAATGGAAGCATTAAAAGTTTTAAAACGAGCCGTAGAACTTGGTGTTAATTTTATTGATACGGCTGACAGCTATGGTCCTTATGTTTCTGAAGAGCTCATAGCAGAGGCACTTTACCCATATCCGAAAGGATTAGTAATTGGAACTAAAGGAGGTTTCCTAAGGTCTGGTCCTGGTGAGTGGTCAATGGATGCAAGTCCGGTTCATTTAGAAAAAGTTTTAAATGGAAGCCTTAAAAGATTAAAACTTGATTCAATAGATTTGTATCAACTGCATCGGATTGACCCTAAGGTGCCGGCAGATTTGACTTTTGAATTCTTAAAACAAGCTCAAATTAATGGAAAGATAAAGCATATTGGATTATCAGAAGTAAGTGTTGATGAAATAAAAATGGCTCAGAAATATTTTAAAGTTGTTTCCGTACAAAACAAATATAGTGTTGACTACCGTAATTGGGAATCAGTTCTTGAATATTGCAATCAAAATCATATTGCATTTATACCATGGAATCCGATTAATGCAGGTCACTTATCAAAAATAGAATTGCTAAATAAAATTGCAAAGCAACATAATACAACTGTTCATCAAATTGGGCTGAACTGGTTGTTGCATCATTCGAATAATATCCTACTTATCCCGGGGACATCAAGTGTAATGCATTTAGAAGAAAACATGAAATGTGATGCTATCCAGCTTACTGATGGTGACATCCAAGAACTTTCTAAATTATATACTGTTCAAATCTAAATAAATTGATGGGTTATGAATAATGAACAAGAAAAAGATTCCGTTGCAATTTGGCTTCCATCTTTCTCTACTCTGCATGCTATTGTGCATATCATTCAAATTTGTACTTTTAACCCTTTGTTAATACGCTGTGCAAAAGCCATAAGCGTATTACGACTGTTACGTTCTTCGAAATGTATTTTCTAACTGCCCAATTAGGACATTGCTGAAATTCAATTCTATTATTGATTAATTTATAAATACAAACCAACAACATGAAAAAAACAATTTACCTGCTTATAACCATTATAGTTTCAAGTTGTAATACAAATACAAGCAATCAGTCCAAAGGTCCTAACGAAGCACTGGCCAGCATACTGGATAACTATTATAATGAACGGATGCAGTTGTTCCCAATGGAAGCAACTGCAAATGGAGATTTCCGTTTTAATAATTCGTTGCCTGCCGACTTCACTGATAGTTATCGTGCAAAACTGAAAGATTTTTTTACCCGTTACAATGATTCCATCAGTAAATTTAATTCGGCCACGCTAAACAATAATGATAAAAAAAGTTATGACATTTTTAAATATCAAATGGAAATGGCGTTGGCAGGTCTGGAAGTGAATTTTTTGGGAAGCCCTGATAAAAACGATAATACCTATATGCCTTTTGACCAGTTTAATGGAGTTCCCATCAACTTCGGGCAAATGGGAGCCGGTAGTGGCAACCAACCTTTTAAAACAGTGAAGGACTATGATGACTGGTTACAAAGGTCAATTGCATTCTCTGCATGGGCTGACAGTGCAATTGTTTATTTTAAAAAAGGGATGGCATTTAATTATGTGCTACCAAGAGCAATAGTCATAAAAATGATCCCTCAAATGAAGAACATTGTAACTGCAGATCCGACAAAAAGTTTGTTTTATACCCCTGTGTCATTGATGCCTGCTACATTTCCTGAAGCAGATAAAAAAAGGTTAACGGCTGCATATATTGATATGATTAATAATAACATTGTGCCAGCATATAAAAAATTAGGTGATTTTTTAGAGTATGAATATTTGCCCAAAGCAAGAAACAGTAGCGGCATCAATGCATTACCTGGTGGAGATAAATTATATACCTATCTGGTTAAATTCTGGACCACAACAAATAAAACTCCTGAAGAGATTTATCAAACGGGCTTGTCGGAAGTGAAACGCATCAGAAATGAAATGGAACAAATAAAGGATCAGGTCGGGTTCAAAGGTGATCTTAATTCTTTTTTCAATTTCATGAAAACAGATAAACAATTCATGCCTTATAAAACGGCTGATGAAATACTGACAGCTACCAGAAATATTCAGGCCAGGATTGATCCAAATCTGAAAAAAATGTTTACGCTTACTCCAAAAACTAAATTT
>JAVHPR010000024.1:0-26870 GCA_036170695.1 Bacteroidia bacterium | reverse complement strand
CAGATATGCAGCTTAGAAAATGTTTACATACTAAATAACTAAACGATTAATAATTCTTCATTTCTTCATCGGGTTTTTCCTTTTTTCAACTAATTCAGTTATTGTTGTGTCGAAGTAGCTCTTTTTATAATTATTCAGGGAGTAGACTTCCAAGGTTGGTTTTTATTTAAAATCAAAAAAACAAGCATAAAAAACAATAAAACAATGATAATAGTTATTTTTATGCTTTAAAAATGTGATATTTGTCAGATTTATTTTATCAAGTCAATTGGGACTGAGAATAGCGAAGCTGTGGAGTTGGGCTTTTGGAAAAAGGGCTAAGTTTCTTGGTATTTTGATAATTTAAGAAGATTATAAATAATATATACCTTTGATGAGATTTATTATTCAGATGTAATGCTTTGCTTGTGTTGCATTTTAAATTGTGATTTCAAATTCCAATAAAATCTAAAGGGCTTGAACTGATTTAAATAGAAAATGTTCGCTTTAATAAAATCAAACTAAAATGCCTGTTAATTCAGTAAAAATAATTCAACTGCCAAAAATATTAGATGAACGTGGAAATCTTTCATTTATTGAGGAGAATAATCATATTCCGTTTAAAATAGAACGTACCTATTGGATTTATGATGTTCCAGGTGGACAAGTGCGTGGAGGACATGCATTTAAAAAACAACAAGAGCTAATTGTTGCGCTTTCAGGAAGTTTTGATGTAATAGTAGATAATGGACATGATAAACAAACATTTTCTCTCAATAGATCCTATTATGGATTATATATGCCTGCGGGTGTCTGGAGACAAATGCAGAATTTTTCCACCAATTCCTTAGCTTTTGTTATAAGTTCTACAAAATATAATGAAGATGATTACATAAGGGATTATGTTGAATTTCTGAAAATATCAAAAATATGAAAAAGGTTACCATTTTCGATTGCAGTATAATTGAGTTGCCGAAATTACAAAACAGAGCCGGAAATATTACTCCAGTCACAAATAATACAGAAATTCCATTTGATGTTAAACGCATATTTTATATTTATGATATACCTGGTGGAGAGGACAGAGGAGCGCATGCACACAATGAATGTCATCAATTTTTAATTGCCGCAAGTGGAAGCTTTGAAATTGAATTAAACGATGGAATAGCAAAACGAACAATTATGCTTAACAGGCCAAATTTTGGATTACATATACCCCCAGGAATATGGGCAGCTGAAAAGGGGTTTTCGTCAGGTGCTATTTGTTTGGTTTTAGCGTCGCATAAATATGATGAAAGTGATTATATAAGAGAATTCCAGGATTTTATAAGATTAAAGTTGTAATAATTAAAACTTCTTTTATTTGTATTTTTCTTGAAATACTATGATTCATAATAATAGATAAACATATGGCAACAAAAAAAGAAATTATCGAAATAATCTTCAAAAGTATAGAAGAAATTAATCAACAAAATGATACACCTATTGCAAAGGATATAAACATCAAATTGTTTGGAAAAGAAAGTGAACTAGACTCTTTAGGCCTTGTTAATTTGATAACCTCTATTGAGGAAGGAATTGAAGAGTTAACAGGTAACTATATTCCTATTGCGGATGAAAGGGCATTTTCAATGGAATCAAGTCCATTTAAAACAGTTGAAACACTTGCAATTTATATCGAAATTTTATTAAATGATTGATTCAAAATCAACAATGCCTATAATGCTTATTACTGGTACCAGCAAAGGTATTGGAGAATATCTTGCGAATTATTATCTTAATATGGGGTTTATTGTTGTTGGATGTAGTAGAAACACCTGTAAAATAGAAAAGGATAACTATATACATTTTATCGCTGATATAGCAAATGAAAATGAAATTCTTAACATTTTTAGGATCATAAGAAAAGATTATAAGCGGTTAGATGTTTTAATTAATAATGCGGCAATAAATCCGGCAATATTAAATGTCGCATTTTTACCTTACGAAACGATTCAGAAAATATTTAGAGTTAATGTATTTGCACCTATTATGTTCTGTAGAGAAGCAATAAAACTAATGGGTCGTAATAAATTCGGTAGAATCATTAACATTGGTTCAATGGCAACTCGTCATGAAGTTGCAGGTGAGGCCTTATATACTTCTACAAAGGCTTCTATTAATGCCTTCACCAGAGTATTATCAAAAGAGGTAATTAATTCAGGGATAACAGTAAATGTTTTAGCTCCTTCTGTAATTGAAACTGATTTGTCAAAAGCAATAAACCAGGATGCCTTGTTTGAGGTATTAAACAGAAATGCTGTCAAGAAATATGGCGATTTAATTGATATTTCAAATTCAATTGATTACATATTAAGAGAAGAAAGTAAATCCGTAACAGGCCAGATTATTTATCTTGGAGGGGCATAATGGAGGTCATTATAAAAAAAATTGCCATTGGAAAGTGGAATGTAAATTGCTACTTAATTGCAAATGACGATGAAGCTTGGTTAATCGATCCAGGTGATGATTTTGAAAATATCATTCGTTCGCTAAATCTTGACATTTTCAAATTAAAAGGTATCATCATTACCCATGGCCATTTTGATCATTTTGGAGCAGTTGCAGATTTAAAAAGGAAGTATCAAATTCCACTTTATATTCACTCCAAGGATAAAAGGTTAATGAACCAGGGTAATCTATATAGAAAAATGGCTGGAGATTCAACTGTTATTGCAACTCCAATTATTGATAATTACCTTGATGAAATTGCAAGTCTTGAATTAAAAGATAAAAGAATTATAGTTCATTACACACCAGGGCATACTGCCGGCAGTGTCAGTTTGGAAATTGATGGAAATTTATTCCCTGGTGATCTGATTTTTGAAAACGATTTAGGAAGAACTGATTTGCCTGGCGGTAACAGGGAGTTACTGCTATCTTCAACCAATTATATCTTTAAAAATTTTATCGGACTCTTGATCCATCCGGGGCATGGTGAAACATTTATACTTGAGAATAGTCTAATCCAAAAACTAAAATTAAAATTTTAATGGGATTAATAATCAATCAAATTGAATACTATTTACCTGAAAGGATTATTACAAATGAGGATTTGGCGAAAGAAAATCCCGATTGGGATATTGGAAAAATCGAAAATAAATCCGGCGTAAAAAGTCGACATGTTGCTGAGCTTAATCAAACCGCTTTAGATTTGGCAATAAAGGCTGTAGAAAAAGTTTTATCAAATAGTATTATTACTAAGGATCAAATTCAGGCAATAATATTTTGTACTCAGAGCCCTGATTACATCATGCCGTCAAATTCATTTCTAATTCATAAGCATTTTAATTTTAGCGAAGATGTATGGACATTTGATTATAACCTTGCATGCAGCGGATATATATATGGATTGGCTATTTCAAGGGGGATGCTGGAAACAGGGGCAGCAAAAAACATTTTACTAATAACAGCAGAGACTTATTCTAAGTATATTAATCCAAAAGACAGGTCTACCAGCATTTTATTTGGTGATGGTGCAGCAGCGACAATAGTCTCAAATGAAAAAGCACGCGGTATCGTTGATGTTATTCTTTCTTCCTCAGGAGAAAAGTTTGATTCTTTTTATATCCCTGCAGGAGGATGTAAAATGCCAAAAGACGATTATACAAAAGAAACCACTGTTGATCAAAGTGGAAATGTTAGGAGTTTAGAAAACATTCATATGAATGGGTTTGCAGTTTGGTCATTTATTTCTAAAAAAGTTTCGGAACAGATAAATAAATTGCTGAATAGAAATAATCTGAGTGTAAATGATATCGATTTATTTATCTTTCATCAAGCAAGCAAATTGACCTTAGATTCACTCATTAAAATTCTAAAAATTAATGATAAGAAAGTGTTTTTTAATCTGGAAAACATTGGGAATACTGTTTCATCATCAATACCCATTGCACTTAGAGATGCAGAAGAAAAAGGAAGATTGAAAAAAGGTGATTTAATTTTATTATCCGGTTTCGGAGTGGGCTTATCATGGGGTAGCATAATCATGAAATACTAAAGACTTTTAAAATGGATACTTTAATAAAAACTTTTGAAAAACATTCCCAACATCCTGCAATAATATGGAATGATACAATTGTATCCTATGGCGAATTGATAACTTGTTATAATAATGCTGCAAGCTTTATTAATACAGAGAACATAAAGGAAGGAGAGGTAGTTTCATTAACAGGTGATTTTACTCCTAACACCATTGCATTAATGTTTGCATTGATTCAAAATAATAATATTATTGTTCCCTTTAATTATTCTACCAAAGAATCTGAACTCTTAAAATTTGATATTGCCTGTGTACAGAAGGCAATATTTGTAAATATTTCAGATGATACCTATACCCTCGAAAATAAGTTAGGTAAAGGGATTCATATCTTTTATGATATTATCAGGGCACGGAATCATCCAGGTCTCGTATTATTTACATCAGGCACATCAGGTAAACCAAAAGGAGCTGTTCATGATTTTTCTAAATTATTAGAGAAGTTTAAAAGCTTAAGAAAATCTTTGAGTACCGTAAATTTTCTGCTTTTTGATCATTGGGGTGGCTTGAATACCATGTTTCATACATTATCAAATGGAGGAGTTGTACTTGCATTGAAAGATCGTAAACCTGATTCGATTTGCGCTTTTATTGAAAAGCACAAAATTGAGTTGCTACCTGCATCTCCTTCTTTTCTTAATCTCCTTTTAATTAGCGAAGAATATAAAAACTATGACTTATCGAGTTTAAAATTGATTACATACGGTACCGAGCCGATGCCGCAGTCAACTCTTTTCAGGTTAAAAAAGACCTTCCCTGAAATTAAACTTCAACAAACGTATGGCTTAATCGAATTAGGTGTACTACGATCTAAATCAAAAAGTGATGACTCACTTTGGGTAAAGATAGGTGGGGAAGGATATCAAACAAGAGTAGTTAATGGTCTGTTGGAGATAAAAGCAGATTCAGCAATGCTTGGGTATTTGAATGCCCCATCGCCCTTTACGGAGGATGGATGGTTTATGACCGGGGATCAGGTTGAAGTGGATGGAGAGTTCGTTAAAATTCTTGGCCGTAAATCAGAAATTATTAATGTGGGAGGTGAAAAAGTTTATCCGGCCGAAGTCGAAAGTATAATCCAGGAAATAGATAATGTTGCCGAAGTGACAGTGTTTTCAGAAAAAAACCCAATAATGGGAAATATTGTTTGTGCAAGAGTGAGACTTTTAATGGAGGAAGATAAAAAACAATTTACTACGCGATTAAAAATCTATTGCAGACAAAAACTACAATCATTCAAAGTGCCTGTAAAAATAATTTTAGATGAGGAGCTCCATATTGGAGACAGGTTCAAAAAGAAAAGGCAATAATAATAGAATTTATTTTTTACCATGATATTAACAGGGAAATTCGTAAAATTACGACCTATTGAGATTACTGATGCACAAATCACACTCAATTGGAGATTAAGTGAAAGAGCTAAGCTAATGCAACCTGGTTCCAAAACGGTGGAACAACAGGAAAATTGGATTAATAATGCATTGAGTAAAAGTAATGAGATAACCTTTATCATTGAATATAAAGATATTCCTGTTGGCATGTTTGCAATATGTAACATAAATGTTAACTACAAAAATTGCAGTATTGAGAGACTTTTAATTGGTGAAAAAGAAATAGTTGGAAATATTCCGGTTGCATTTGAGAGTGAGCTGCTTTTATGTGATCATATTTTTAACGAAATGAAAATGCATAAGATAAATGGTCATATTATGGGAGATAATAAGGATATGATTAAGTTTAGAAAATATCTTGGTTATCACACTGATGGCGTTCTTCGAGATCAATATATTATTCAGGGCTTGTATAGAGATACTATAATGGTTTCCTTGTTGGAACATGAATATATTTCCAAATGCAGAAACAGGTTGATAGGTTTAATTAGTCTTAGTCAGGTTTAAGCAACTCTTCAATCAGCATTTATTATTTTAGATGCTTTTTAAAACAAGCAAAAAGCTGCTTATTTTTAGCAAAAACGATCAATTTCAAAATCATTTAACTCAGACAATCTAAAATTTATACATTTTGCATTACTTCCACATAAACAAAATGGAGATAATAATTTGAAGGATTTTTTCGATAATAGATCAAATTCATAATTAAATGTTGAGTTTACTGATTAATCTTATTTAGAAAAGGAAGAGGAAATGAAAACTACAGATGAGTTTTTAAATCAATTCTCAAGGTGATAAAAAAAGCAACTCGTCGAATTCAGGATTTTCGTAAAACAGATCTCTTCAAAACTAGTTTTTGGAATGGAATTGCAACCTTGATTAAGATGCTGATAGGTATAGTAAGCAATAAAATAATTGCTATCTATTTAGGACCACCAGGTATTGCATTGCTTGGGCAATTTGTTAGTTTTACAGGAATAGCCTCTGCATTTGCAGGAATGGGCGTCAATTCGGGAATCACCAAATATATTGCAGAATATCATAATGATGAAAACAAAAGAAAGAGAATATTAAGCTCTGGTTTGATTGCCTTATTGGTGGCTACTTTTATTACATCAGTAGTCCTTTTTATTAGCGCTCATTATTTTTGTATGCGCGTATTGAAATCTGATGAATATATATCAGTGTTTTATCTTTTTGCGGCTACATTGATACTGTTTTCGCTTAATGCATTTCTGATTTCCGTTTTAAACGGGTATAAAGAATTTAAAAAAATTATTTTAATTAATATTATCTCTTCATTGTTAGGATTATTGATTACTGTTTTTTTAACAGTACAATATGGCCTTTTGGGCGCATTCATAGCAACCATTTTAAGTGTGACACTGATTACATTTATAACTATATTTTTTGTGTTTAAATCACCATGGTTTAAGATAACTGAATTTATTAATCATTTTGAAAAAGCATCGCTGAGGAAATTATTGCATTATACAGCAATGGCATTTGTAAGTATTTTTGCAGTTATGTATGTTCAACTAATGATTAGAACATATATTATTGATGTATTATCTATCAATGATGCGGGTTATTGGCAAGGAGTTACAAGGATTAGCGAAATATTTTTATCTGTTGTCACCACCACACTGAGCATTTATTACCTTCCTCGTTTATCTGAAATTAAAGTAGATATAGAATTGCGTAAAGAAATTATCAAAGTGTATAAATTTTTAATGCCCCTAACAATCATCGGCTCTATACTTGTTTATATATTTAGAAATTTTATCACAGATATTTTATTTGCAAATAATTTTAGCCCGATGACAGAATTGTTTTTTTGGCAAATGTTGGGCAATATTTTTAAAATTGCAAGTTGGCTTGTGGCTTTTCTAATGTTAGCGAAATCGATGACTAAAACATATATTATTACTGAAATTATTTTTGGTTTGACACTTTATTTCTTTACCCTGCTATTTATAAAGCAATTTGGGCTTAAAGGAGCTACCATGGCCTACTGCTTGAATTATTTTATCTATTTTATTGTGATTGTAATCATTTTCAGGAAAATACTGTTTTCAAAAACAGTTACACCAGTTTAAACGTAGATTTAATTTATAGATTATTCGCATGAAAAATGTTCTAATTATATATAACCAAATGCACATGGGTGGGATTCAGACACTTATTCTGCGATTTGGATCATATTTCAAAAGTAAAGGATTTAGGTTAAAAGTAATTTTAACATTTGAGGGCGGAGAACTTATTGAAGAATTACAAAAAACTTCAGAGGTGAAAATATTAAATTTGAATGAATTGACTTGTTCGGTATATGTAAGCGATAAAATTATTAAGAACGATATATTTTTTGCGAATATTGATGAAGTTTATTCTATGTATGCAGGGGGTAATTGGCTAGGGCTTCAAATTGCGAATAAACTTGAAATCCCATTTAAGGTTGGTATTTATCATCCAGAAGATTATAAAATGTTTTCTTCCATGATTGACAAAAAAATATTTGATATTATTCCTGATACATGCAAACTTTTCATGAATCAAGAAAATTTGGTAAATCATGAAAAAATATATGGGCGGACTATAGAAGGAAATATATGGCAGCTTCCGGTTATATTTGATACAGGGGGAGATTATAAAATAAATACCGTATTGCCATCAAAAAACAAGATTATCTCTATAGGGCGATTTGATCCTTATAAAACTTATAATCTGACTATGATTAAAACCATTTCAGACTTAAAAAAAATTGGAATAAACCTTATTTACGAAATCTATGGATATGGAGTGTTAGAAGACAAAATGATTTCATTAATTAAACAATATGATTTATCTGAAAATATCATTATTAAGGGAGTTCTTAACTATAAGGATTTTAAAAATATAGTTAGCAATGCTTACCTTTTTGTGGGCTGTGGAACCTCTGTAATTGAAGCTAGTTATTTCGGCGTGCCGAGCATTGTTGCTACTGCCGAATCAAATGGGCAATCAAATGGATTATTTAGTGATGAAATAGGATTTAATGTTGGCGAAAAAGCAGTTAATATATTACCTGTTAATGCGATCGATCAAATAATAAATATACTCAATTTATCCGATGATGAATATCTCAAATTAAAACAAAAACATACAGATATAGCAAAGGAAAGGTACAGTGTAAACATTGTTTTCGATAAATATTTTATGATGCCAAATCATAAAATTCAACAAAGCTTTAAACTTAAACTATTAATTATTTTGTCGGCACTATATTTCAATTTTTACAAGAGGATTAAACTATCAACAATATATAAATATTTAATTTTGATAAAAAAAAGAATTATTAAACATTAAAAACTATTAGTTGATAGTAAAAGAGAGAACTGAATCCGTAATTTAATTATAGATTTAGTATGTTTAAACCAAATAAGTATTTTAATTTTATGTCCTATTTTTTTGAAAAAATTAAATCTTGGGGGAAATTGCAAAGTTTTCAGCCAGTTTTTTTTAGCATTTTTATAAATCCATTTTTCTTTATCAGAAGAGGATTATATAAAAATATTAAAAACGATGCTAAAAGTCTGGAGGGTATTTTGTTGGATTTCGGTTGCGGAAGAAAACCCTATAAAAATTTATTTTCAGTTACCCAGTATATTGGAGTCGATATTGAGCAAAGCGGACATTCTCATGAACTTTCAGAGGTAGATGTGTATTACAATGGCAAAACTATTCCCTTTGGAGATGAATATTTTGATTCTGTTTTTTGTAGTGAGGTGATTGAGCATGTATTTGAAATCGACAATATTTTTATTGAAATTAATCGTGTAATGAAAAAGGACGCGAAAATACTTCTTACCGTACCTTTTGTATGGAATGATCATGAAATACCATATGATTATGGGAGATATACTACCTATGGAATTTCATATCTGATGGAAAAACATGGGTTTGAAATTATTAAAATCAGCAAAAGCACTAATTTCGTGGAAACTGTATTTCAATTAAGAATACTTTATTTCCATAATCTTATAAAAACGAAAAATAATTTTTTTAATGTGTTACTTAACATTATTATTATTTCACCATTCACATTGATTGGATATATTGCATCAAAGCTTCTTCCCGGCAGATCTGATTTGTACCATAATAGTATTGTTTTAGCTCGAAAAAAATAATTCTTAAAAATCAGATTTATCAATTATCCGCACAAACAACAGGATTAAAATGACCGAAAAGATAAATACAAAAATTAATAGATCTGTATTAATTCAACTGTATCTAATTACTTTGGGTGTATTTGCTCTGTCTTTTCTCAGACCTTTACTTTTTTTATTTCTTCCATTATTTCTAATTGCTTTTATCGCTTTATTCAAAGTACGCTATTCCAGGAATATCTTATTTTTAGGTTTAGGAATTGTCCTAATTACTTTCTTGAGTTCACTATATATTGGTGAACATAATTTGAGCAATAATATTTTATCTTTTTATTTTTTTTCCCCAGTTCTATTGGTCTTTTTTTCCAGAATCAAAATACCGGATAAAATTTATGGTTCTTACTTTGAATATTTCATTAATGTAATAACGATAATATTAATCGTTAACAATTGCATAGGATTCATACAATTTCTATTCACTCCCTCTAATGATGATGCATTTATGGGTTTTTACGGAAAGCAAGGGCTGGGTTTGCATACATTGTCATTGATAAATTTCATGATATCCGTGTATTATTTTTTCTTGTACCAGTATCATAAAACAAAATTAAATTTAGGACTATTTTTCTTTTTTCTGACCTCTGCTTTTTTGTGTTTTTATGGTTTAGGCTTGGTTGTTTTTGCCTTTTCAGTTTTTGCATATAAATTCTCATTTAGGACATTTTTTAAATCGATTTTTATTTCGATTATAATAATTGCATTTTTGGGAACTACGCTATACTTATTCAGGAATTCAACTTTTAATTATAATTATGAAAATATCAAGAAAGTAGAACTTTTTTTTAGTAAGAAAGCTGATCAGAAATTTACTGCAGAGATTCCTAGAAAATTAATTTTGTACAAAAATTACGTTTATGCCTATTCAAACGATTTAGGACTTTTTTTATTAGGAAGCGGCCCCGGAACATTTAACAGTCGAACCTCATTTCTATTAAATGGAGACTACTCAAAAAGTGGCATTTTTGAATCAATTTTTGGTGTTAGTACTCCGATTTACGCCTCTAAGTATGTATATCCCTTATGGGAATCTAAAATGGTTTCTCAGGATTTATATAAGAAAGGTATTTATAATGATGGAACTAGGAATGAACCCTTTTCTTCATTCATTTCATTATTAGCAGAATATGGTTTTTTAATTACTTTTCTCATTTTCTTTCTAATTTATAACACGTATAAGACTATAATTCGAAAAATAGATTCCGCTATTCTTTCCATAGGCCACAAGGCTAAACTCGATGTTTACCGGAATTATATTAAATTCGTGTCTATATTTGTTTTTATAAACCTATTCACAGATAATTTTTTTGAATATCCAGAAATTATATTTGTTTATGTAATTATATTCAAATTAGTTGATTTGGCAACTGATAAATTATTAGGCGATAATCAATTGCAATGCGAGTAAACAGTAATTTATAAATACATACAATTTTTAATTATACTTATTTTTGAAAAACTTCTTTGGTTTGTTGTTGCAGAAAATTTTATTGACTAATAACTTTTGAATGTTTAAAAACATGAGAATTCTTCAACTGCATAATAAATACCAGCAATATGGTGGTGAAGATACTGTTGTAAAGTCGGAGTATGAGCTGTTGAAAAAAAACGGTCAGGAAATAGAACAATTGTTTTTTGATAATAAAGACATTTCTTCTTCAATTTCTAATAAACTTCTAGCAGGTTTAAGAAGTATATATAGTTTTTCTTCTGCAAAAACTATAAAAGAAAAAATTTTTCAATTTAAGCCAGATCTAATACATGTGCATAATTTTTTTCCTTTAATATCACCTTCAGTATTTTACATTGCAAAGAAAAATAAAATCCCAATAGTTTTTACCATTCATAATTATCGCTTAATATGTGCCAATGCTATGTTATTCCGCTATGGGCAAATCTGTGAAGAATGTATCCGCAAAGTCATCCCCTTGAATGGAATTCTGAATAAGTGTTACAGGAACTCTTCTGCTCAGTCAGCAGCTGTGACCATGATGGCCTCTTTTCATAAAATAATAGGTACATGGAAGAAAAATATAAGTATGTATATTTTATTGACTGAATTTGGGAAAGATAAATTAATTTATTCTTCTTTGGACTTACCTCCAGCCAAGGTGGTTGTAAAACCTAATTTTTCTGCTGATTTTGGTTGTGGCAATGCTCAGCGTCAAGATTATTACGTTTTTCTTGGCAGATTAGCTGAAGAAAAAGGAATTAGGATTTTGCTTGAGTCAATTAAATTTTATAATTATAAATTAAAAATCATCGGAGACGGTCCATTAAGGAGTTTTGTTGAAGAACAAGCCATTAATTACCCAAACATTGAATATGTTGGGTTTAAGGACAAAGATTACATAATTAAGGAGTTGAAAGATGCTCGTGGTCTTATATTCCCATCGATTTGGTATGAAGGATTACCTCTATCAATTATTGAGACTCTTTCGACGGGGACTCCGATTATTATTTCCGATCTTGCTCCTTTCAAAGATATTATTACCAATGATTACAACGGCTTCCATTTTTTAACTGGAAACTCCGAAGATCTTGCTCAAAAAATAAAACAGATGGATAATAATATCGAAAATATGAACTACATTTATTCAAATGCAAGAAAAACTTATATGGAAAAATACACTCCTGAGATAAATTATAATTGTCTGATGAACATTTATCAAAATGTAATTGATAATTATGGAAAGTAAGGAAATAATTAGCCTTAATATAAATACTAGCAGCTATGCTAACTCTCTTTCTGAAATATTGAGTTTGGCAAAAGGAAACAGATCGTCGTACACTTGTTTTGCAAATGTTCACATGGTCATTGAGGCGTATAAAGATCCTGAACTAAAAAAACTTTTAAATAATTCTACTTTTACTTTTCCAGATGGAATGCCATTAGTATTCGCACTAAAGTTATTATGTGGCATAAAACAAGAACGGATTGCAGGAATTGATTTTATGCTTGATACTATTAGAGTATGTGAAAAAGAAAAATTATCTGTTTTTCTATTGGGATCAACTGAAATAGTTTTGAATTCATTACAAAAAAATCTTTTGGAAAAATTTCCGGAATTAATTATTGCAGGAAGTTTTTCTCCCCCATTTAAAGAATTTACACAAACAGAAAACGAGTCTTTTATTCAAAAAATTAACATTTCAAATGCAAATTTAGTTTTTGTTTCATTGGGATGTCCTAAACAAGAAATATGGATGGCCAAGCATTTCGATAAAATAAAGGCTCCATTGCTTGGAGTTGGTGCAGCTTTCGAAATCCACGCTAAACTTGTAAAAAGGGCACCAAAATGGATGCAAAAAACAGGATTGGAATGGTTGTTTAGATTTATTCAGGAACCCGGACGATTATGGAAAAGGTATATGGTTACAAATACGCTTTTTATCTTTTTATTATTCAAAAAAATAATTGGCAAATAAGTTCTAAAACCTTTTTCAAATATGCAGCCTGTATTTAAAAAAATTCATTACCTCCTCCTTATTTGTTTTGTTTTCAGCATGACTTTTTCTTTAAGTCATATAAAAATTAATAGTTTATTAATTATCCTGATAATAGCAAATTCTATCCCTTTATGCTTGCTTTCAAAGAATGGAAATAAAACTCGCTATGCAGGATTATTTTTGCTGAGTTTATTTGTTGCCGTTTATTTAATTCACCTTATAGGATTAATTAATACCGATAATTTCCATGAAGCCATTTTTGAACTGCAAAAAAAATTAAGCCTTTTTATTTTTCCGATTATCTTATTCTTTACGCCAAAACTAGATTTTAAGGAAATCAAAATCATAATGTTAAGCTTTGTAATAAGTTGTTTACTTACTGCAATTTTCTGTCTTTTAATAGCTGCATATCATTTTTTTGCAAGTCATGACTCATCTTTTTTCTTTTACCATAATTTTAGTGGGATTGTGGGTATGCATGCCACTTATTTATCAATGTACTATTGTTTTTCAATCGCAGTTCTTCTATATTTTTATTCTACAGAAATTTCCTCTTTTAATTTGAGAAACAAGATTATCTTTTATTTTTCGCTGTTTATTTTAATTTTCTCCATCATACTCCTAGCCGGCAGAATGCAATTACTAATATTGGTATTAGGAGCAATTGCATATTTTACTTTTCTATTTAGTAAAAAAAGCACGATGACAAAATCCATTTTCAAAGCAATTGCAATTGGTGTCTTTATTTTAGGCATTACATTTCTGTTACCCAATAACAGAGAGCGATTTAAAGCGGCAATCAACTATAATGGAGATTATTCTATTGATAAAAAATGGGGCGAAGGACAAATGCGATATTTAATGTGGGCTAGCGCATTTGATTTAATAAAGATGTCACCAATAACCGGGGTAGGAACGGGAGACGTACAAGACGAATTACAAAAATGTTATATCAAAAATCAATATGCCACATTAACCTTTTGGAATAACACCAGATTTAATGCACATAATCAATTTTTGGAAACCGCCATTGGGTTAGGAGTAGTGGGATTAGTCGTGCTTTTAATTAGCTTTTTTGTTTCAATAATAAATTCCCTTCAAAACAAAAAAACACTTTATTTTATTTTTATTTTAATTTTCACATTTTCGTGTTTAACAGAGTCATTGCTGGAACGCCAGGCGGGTATAGTATTTTATGCCTTTTTTAATTCATTATTTGCTTTTAATTCATTTAGAGAGAGTTGATATACTATTTCCCTTTTCCTAACATCTGTTTCATTCTCACAATCCAAACCATACCGAAAACGAAACTGATTATAAAGCCCATTATTACACTCTTCAATAAAGTAGTAGAACGAATAGCGGGTGAAAATCCAACTACAACTTCAAAACTATTATTTAGTTCCCGTTGTTCATTCAAACTTAATTGTGATTTGAATAAATTCAAGCCTTCCTGGTAAACCTTAACAGGGTCAACAGACTCCCCTAAAATTATTCCATTCCCCATACTTCTGGGTAAAATACTTTTGTTAACAATTCTTTTCAGGCTGTCAACTCCAACTATTTCACTTGCTAATTTTTCTTCAATTTTATCAATATATAATCTGTTAATTTGCTTCCTTTTGGAAGCGTATTCATTGGCTTCCAGGAAATTCAAAATTCGCATTTGAAGGCTGTCCAAAATCTTTTTGTTATATACTTTTACTTCTATTTTAAAATTAGAGGAATTTAAAAGAGAATCACTGTCAGTATTTATCGATTTGTATAAAATACTTTTTATTTGTTTTGCTACTTTAAAATCAAGGCCAAGTTTTTTGACAAGTATTGTATCCTTATCTGAAGTTTTTGTAAGTCCGTTAATCAAATCCATACATTGTCCATTGTTTAAACGCGTGTGGGACATTGTAAGAGAACTATGATAAACTGGTTTTACCAAAAAAAACAGCCCGATACTTATCCCAACTCCTAAAATAATAAATACCAAAAGTGTTTTTATATTTTGCAGAGCAAACCTGACTAAATCACCTAGCCATTGAAATAAATTCAAAAAAACTTTTTTAATGCTTGCAAAAATCGAAGTCAAGTCCACTTCGTCCGAACGATTATTTTCCATTTTGGTGGTATTGAATAAAAAATTAAATTGTGAATCAATTTCGTTTTTTAAGAAGCCATCGCAAATGTTTTGACAGGCTAATATGACCAGTGCGCGGTCAGTCAGAGCTTGTCGAAGACTGTGGGCGGATGTTTTTTCATTAACTAAACGACGTTGATTTGTAAATATATTGGTCAATAAAAAAACAAAAATATCTTAAAAAAAATTAAAATGCGTTATTATCTTTTTTAAATAGAGAAATAAATGTAAAAGAGATTATTTTTATATCTAAATAAAATGACCAATTTTCAATGTAAAATCGGTCTACTCTTGCACGCATCTTCATTTGGTACAACTCTTTTGTTTCCCCCCGATAACCCAGAGTTTGTGAAAGCCCTGTAATACCTGGTTTTACAGAGTGGCGAACCATATATTTATCCACTTTCCGTGAATACTCTTCGGTATGCTTTAACATATGTGGGCGGGGACCAACTATTGACATATTACCTAATAAAACATTAAAAAATTGCGGAAATTCATCCAGATTGGTTTTTCGTAAAAAGGCTCCTACTCTTGTAAGCCGGGGATCATTTTTAGTTGCCTGAAGTGTATTTGCGTCATTATTCACTTTCATGGTTCTGAATTTAAAACAATCAAAAGATTTATTGTTTAAACCGCTTCTTTTTTGAATAAAAAATACAGGTCCTTTTGAATCAATTAAAATGAGGCAGGCAATTATTGGCATCAGCCATGATAATATAAAAATGACAACAAGCAAAGAGAAACATAAATCAAAAATACGTTTTAAATATTGGTAGGTTATTTCGTCAAATGGATTTTTTCGAATTAACAAAAGAGGTATTAATTCGAGATAACTTAATACAAAATTATATCCCAAACTGTTGGATAAATCAGGTACAAATTTTACGGTGATTAAGTTGTTTTCTGAAAAATTTACGATAGAATCCAGTATGTCCTTGTCAACTTTTTCCAAAGAACAGACTATTTCAACTACATTATTGTCGAGAACAAACTGTTCAAGTTCGGAAAAAGTGCCCAAAATTTTCTCATGACTTGTATTGTTTTGTTTGTTTGAAAAAAAGCCTAAAACTACATAACCATACTCGGGATGTTTTACCAGGAATTCTTTTAAAAATATACTATTAGTACTTAATCCAACTATAACAATATTTTTTTTGTTTTTGTTTCTTCTTATTATCCATTTTAATAGTAAATAAAACACCGTAATTCGCCATGCTATGAGGGATAGAAAGAGCCCAAGGTAATAATCCAAAAACAGGCTTTCCGAAAATTGGTTTTTATAAAAGAAACCAATGAATGTATAAAACACAAGAATATGAAAGCCAAATAATGTGCATAAATTCAAAATGCTGTTTATTATACCGGGAGAGCGATTTAAATAATAATATTTGGTAAAAAATGTGCTTAAAAACCACGCAATATTCGAAAAAATAAAAATATTTATTATTGCAGATTCCTTAGAAGAAAAAAATACAAATAATAAGAGGATATTTATTATTATTAATTCCCCCAGTAGATTTAAGGGAACCAGATACCTCATGCTAAAATTTTTCATCCTTTTATTTTAACAATTTTGTATGTCCTTGGTGTAGCGAGAACTATATTTTGTGGGTGAGCAAGTTACAATAAAAATCAGAATGTTTTAAACTTTTTAAAAATAAAAATTACAAGTCAATCAAAAATTTCATCGTATCAATGCCATCTGCATAATCGAATATTTTCGGATATTGGGCTTTTCCAAAAGAGACGGTATTATTAATTTCGGAAACATTGGAAACAACACATTGTATTTGTTCCTTATCATTTTGCAGTCGAGACATTATAGTTGGCATATCAGCATAATATTCATAAAACAATACACCAATGGGTGATGAATAACCTGTGTCCTCCTTTAATAATAAAAAATTATTATCTAATAATGAAGGTTGATTACTCATCAAATACACAGTACGGTTATAGTCATAATTATTCCCATATTTATTATTGTTTATGACGTACTGAAAGTCAAAAATAGATTCATAAAAAGCATCAAATTTATATCCGCGCGGAACAAATAATTTGGAAACATTACGGCATCCTAAACCAAAATATTGGAAAATATCTTTTCCTAAAAGTTTTAACTCTTCCTTGCTCTCATTACCTGTAAGGACAGCTACCGAATTTCTGTTTTTCCGGATAATGTGAGGATATTTTCCAAAATAATATTCAAAATAACGCGCAGAATTATTGCTGCCGGTTGCAATAACAGCATCTATATTTTTTAGTTGCCCTTCGGTGAATTCAATGTATTTCTCAAATTGAGGCTCAATAGCAATTAATATTTTTGCAATTGCCGGTAAAAGCATTTTATCATCGGATGATAATTTACCAACAAATTTATTTCCGGATAACAGTACGCATAACATATCATGAAATCCCACCGCCGGAATATTCCCGGCCATTATAACAGCAACTTTCTTTGATTGTTTATTATCCGAACTTATATTTATATAATGAGAAAGCCACTCCACAAACATTTCCTCATTCAAGCTGTCTGCAATTGCACCAATCGCTTTACGTACATTATCTTCAGTAAACCATCCGTTGAAAAAATGTGCTGATTGTATTAATTCATTAAAACCATCGTAAAATGCACTGTTTAGGCTATTCTCATCATCTTTTTCGCCATTTCCGGCAAACTGTTTAAGAAATTTTCCCGCTGTAACAAAGGCTTGAATTCGGCTGTTTATTGTCATTTTTGTATTATCTATTGTCTTTTAAATGGGATTTTACGTAATCAGAGTCTTTCATGTCAAAATTGCTTAATCCGAATTGCAAAATTATTATTAAATTCGTTATTCTCATTACTTGGCAGGATTGTAATTCACAGAATATGTATATATTTGTTTCCTTATGAATATTTCGATCGTTATTCCATTATTAAATGAAGAGGAGTCCTTGCCAGAGCTTTGTGGATGGATAGGGCAGGTGATGCATGATAATAATTTTTCGTATGAGTTGATTTTGATTGATGATGGGAGTAAAGATAATTCCTGGAAAGTGATCGAAGAATTATCGGCTAAAAATGAAAACATCAAAGGGATCAAATTCAGGAGGAATTATGGTAAATCAGCTGCTTTAAATATAGCCTTCGATGCCGCTCTGGGCGATGTTGTGATTACAATGGATGCTGATTTGCAGGATTCTCCGGATGAAATTCCAGAATTGTATAAAATGATTGTGGATGATGGGCTTGATTTAGTGTCAGGCTGGAAAAAGAAACGTTACGATCCCATTAGTAAAACCATACCGACAAAGTTGTTCAACTGGGCAACCCGAAAGGCCAGTGGAATCAATAATTTACATGATTTCAACTGTGGTTTAAAGGCCTATAAAAAAGAAGTAATAAAAAACATTGAAGTGTATGGCGAAATGCACCGCTATATTCCTGTAATTGCTAAATGGGCTGGTTTTACGAGGATTGAAGAAAAAGTAGTTCAGCATCATGAGCGTAAATATGGCAAAACTAAATTTGGTTTAGAACGTTTTATCAATGGTTTTTTAGATTTGATGTCTATTTCCTTTGTTTCGAAATTCGGAAAACGCCCTATGCATGTGTTTGGCTTTTTGGGAACCATTTCATTTTTATTCGGTGGATTTATATCGTTTTATCTGATTGCTGAAAAAGTCTATAAATCGTTTTATGCTTTCCCGACACGGGATGTTACGGAAAAACCACTGTTTTATTTAGCTTTAGTGGCTATGATAATCGGAACGCAATTATTTCTTGCCGGTTTTTTGGGAGAGTTAATTTCCCGGAATTCAAGCACCAGAAATCAATACCAGATTGAGAAACGCATTTGATGAGTTGCTGTCCTGGATGTTTATGCATTCCCAAGTGCATCCCCACGAGGAATAATCCCTTTTAAAAAGGATATCCGATACCAATATTAAATGCAGCAAAGTTATAGTTGTGCTCGTTCTTCCATGTAGCTATTTGGGGATCAAACCAGTGTTGTATTACCCATCTTTCACCTATTTGAAATTGAGGGTCACGAACCTTTATTCCTATGTCACACCGAATGATAAAAAAATTAAAATCCGCTCGGATGCCTATCCCTGATCCAATGGCTATTTGTTTGTAAAACCAGGGTAGGTTGAATGAACCACCCGCACGATTTTGGTCAGGTTTGCGTAACCAGATATTACCGGCATCCACAAAAATTGCCCCGTTAATTATTTTAAATAATTTTACCCGATATTCGATATTCCCTTCTAATTGACCATCGCCAAACTGATCAGAGGTAAATATTTTATTGGAATAAAATCCGGGACCAAGTGTCCGCGATTGCCATGCCCTCATGCCATTAGCGCCTCCACTAAAAAAACTTCGCTCAAAGGGCAATGATTCAGAGTTTTTTAGCGGGCATCCCATTCCGATTGCAATGCGAAATACTATTTTGTTTATTTCACTTTGGTTGTAGTAAAAACGATAATCGGCATCGAAACGGAGGTATTGCGAATACGTTATGCCTAACAATTTATATCTGTCATCCTGATATTTTCTAATAATATCCGGTTGTATGGCATTTGCCAAATCGGAAACGCCTCTTAAAATGTTACCTGATGATTCAACATTTATTCTAAAATAGGAGAAGCTTTCAAGTTTTGCTATATCCTGTTCATCGTATATAAATGAATAACGCGTGCTGGTTGAGAAGTGACTGCTAAAACTGTATTTAATAAATGTATTCTGAAGCCCGCTTAAGTAATCCTGAAATAGTTTTTGTTTATCAACAAAAACGTAGTCCAGTACCATTGGATTAATAACATGACGTTTTTTTGCTGTTTCTTTCCAGGAATATCCTAATGAGAAATTCGTTATAGTACGTGTGTAATCAGGCCTGCGTTGATAATTAAGTGCACTGGTGAAGGTCGTTTTTGGATTTGAATTTATGGAAGCTTTTACTTTAAATGGTAATAAAAAACGCGGGATACTAATATTTAGTTCAGGACCCAATTCCATGGTATTAAACAGTCTGATTTTTTCATTTAAATTATTGGCATTGGTCTTATCTTTAAAAGTCTTTTGCGCCTCTATACCGCCTTTTAAACGCAATTCAAAAACTTCTGCCCCTCTAAATAAATTTCGATTTTGAAAAACGATACTGCTTGAAACTCCCAAATTGCCAGACCTGTTGGTTCCTTCCGTTTCAACCGTGAACGATTGTTTTAAAATGGGACTGAGTTGTATATAGCAATTCAGATTTTCTCCCGGAGTCTGAGTGAAAAAAATATTAATTGTTTTGAATGCTTTAAGTTCTGAAAGGCGTTTATAAGTTGCTTCAACTTTTCCTAATTGGTATAACTCACCCTTGTGAATAAAAATAGCATTCAACAATACCTTGGTTTTATACCGGAGTTTTTTTGAATAAAGGATATTACAATTGTCGATAAAGAGCGTGTCTTTAGCTATGGAATCAGTTTTTTTTGAAATAAAATCGGGTTGAATATAAATGTTATTGACAGTAAATCGTTGGTGCGGTGTTTCAACAATTGAATCGGAATAATCATTATACTTTTTCGCATAATTTTTTACGGCCATTGTAATATTAACTTTCCTGTTTCCAATACTGGTGTCAATTTCATAATAAATGTAATCCCTGGTAAATAAATAATATCCGTTATTGTTTAAATCATTAGTAACTCGTTCCCGATCTTTTTGTATTATATCAGCATCATAGTTCCTCCCTTTTAAAATCAATGCGTTGGAGGTATCCTGAAAAACATAATGTTTCAGATTGTCATCCGTGATTTTGTAATCAAGTTTATTGATGGTATAAGGCCTCGAAGTTTTAATTTTATAATAGACATTTGCTTTTTTTCGACGTGCATAATGAATAGAATCCTTTACAGAACTAATAAAATATCCTTTATTATTTAAAAATAATTTAATTTGTTTAGCTGATTTGTGTACTTGGAAAGTGTCAACAATTTCTGGAGGTTCACCAATATCTAAAAGCCATTCACCGAATAATTGCCGTTCATATATTTTTGCTTTTTTACCTTTTGCAACACGTTTAACATTTCGATTTTCATTTCTTTTATCCTGAAGAATCCGTTTACGTATTATCTTGTTTTCGTTTGCAAGGTTGTACAGCCAAAGATGAAAACGAAAAAAAGTTAAAATCTTTCGGTTTGGTTTTTGTTTAATGTAGTTTTCAATTTCTTTTTTGCCAATTTTTGTGTCTTTATCAATAATAAAATTTTTATTCAGCAAATATTCTCCTTCCTTAAGTTTCCTTGTAGAACTACAAGAGCCTAACAGCAAAGCCAATAAAGCTAAAAACAGCAAATTTATATGGAGGGACTTTAACAATTTCACAATTAGGCAATTTAGCAATAGGCAATAAAAAGGGAATGGATGGCAATTTAACGATCGGAAATGAAATTAGATTTAATTGCCTACTGAAAAATTGCCAACTGAAATAAACGGTTGCTAAATTACTATATTTGTTGCAATAAAAATTGATAATAAAAATGCTCTCAAAAAATCAACTCAAATTTGTTAACTCGCTCAAACAAAAAAAGTTTAGGGCTGAACATAACATGTTCATTGCCGAAGGCAGCAAAATTGTGGAGGAATTATTAAGGTCGAAAATTAAGATTAGACAACTATTTGCAACAGAAATGTTTTTAGTCCAATTGGAGAAAGATAAAGGAATAAAAGTTGACAATAGTGTTGATTGTTTTGAAATTAAAGTAAATGAATTGGAACGTTTATCTGGATTGGTAACACCAAATGAAGTCCTTGCAATTTGTGAAATTCCTGAATATAAACTTAATGCCGATCAATTAAATGATCGATTAACATTGGTATTGGATACTATAAAAGATCCCGGAAATCTTGGGACAATAATCCGTATTGCCGATTGGTTTGGTATCGACACTATCATTTGCAGCAATGAAACTGTGGATGCGTTTAATCCTAAAGTAGTTCAAGCTACAATGGGATCTATTTCCAGAATTCAACTGCATTATATTGAATTGATTGAGTTTTTCGAGGAATTAAAATTAAAAAAAGAAAATATTTCCCTTCCTATATATGGAGCTGTACTTGAGGGAACAACTATTTATACTAAACAATTAACTAAAAACGGTTTTATAGTAATTGGTAACGAATCGAAAGGTATCTCGGACGATATCCTTCCTTATATTACCGATAAAATAAGTATTCCATCCTTCTCCCATTTCAAATCTGATATGGGTGAAGCTGAATCATTAAATGCGGCTATCGCAACCTCCATTATATGTTCCGAATTCAGGAGAAGCAGCCATTCTTAAACTTTTATATACTAAAAACACTAAAATATCAAATCATCAAACTATATGAAAAAAATATTTTTAATCACTTGCTCCCTGGTTTCAATTTCTGTGTTTTCGCAAATTACTTATCCCGGCACAACAACAGTAGGAACTTCCCAGATTGTTTATGATTACTCTGTTAGCAAATGCAATTTAATAGATATTCCGGATGCTCCTGCCCGCGTTTTTCGGGATGCTTCCGGTAAGGTAAATCTTATGGCATCACATTATACCAGCTGGCGAATGAGAGGTAACAGTTTAACAAGTCTCACAAAAGATTGTAATTCCGTAATGACTTCACATCAGGATACAGATCCGTCTAAATTTAATAATAACGAATGGATTTCTTCAACCTATACAACTGATGGGGTTAATATTCACGCACTTATTCATGAAGAATATGTTCCTTGCGGAAACTGGCTAAATTGCTGGTATAATGGTATTACCTATGCTTCCTCAGCCGATAGCGGAAAAACTTATACACATATCACTGCTCCGGGAAATTTAGTGGCTGCATCACCATACCAGTCGCCTTATCCAACAACTCACACTCCTTTCGGGATTTTTGGAGGATCAAATATTATTAAGAAAAACGGCTATTATTATGCAATGGTTCATTTGGAAGCTCACCTTCTTCAACAGGCCGGCACAGGAATTATCCGAACCAGCACGTTAAACGATCCCACTAGTTGGAGAGGCTGGGATGGATCAGGTTATAATGTCCAATTTGTAAACCCATATACGCAATCAGGGTATAATCCGGTAGATAAAGTATTGGCTCCTGTTTCGTATGACAATATTGCTAAAATGTGTGCCAGCCTCACTTTTAACACCTATTTTAATAAATACATGGTGGTTGACTATACAACCGGTGTAATTAATGGTGTTACAATATGGGGATTTTATTATGCCCTTTCCGATGACTTAATTAACTGGTCGTCAAAAAGATTAATTCTCCAAACTTCTTCTTCATGGGCAGCAGGAGGCTCTAATTATCCTTCTATTATTGACCATAATGATACTACCCGAAATTTTGAACAAGCCGGACAAACCTGTTATTTATATTATACAAAATGGAATTCCGGAACTTACGATCGTGATTTAGTAAGAATTCCAGTAACTTTTAATAAAGAAATTGTTTCTTCCTTTGTAATAAACTCCACAGCTGATACTCAGGACAAAACGCCTGGTGATGGTATATGCGCCACAGCCGGTAATGTTTGTACCCTAAGAGCAGCAATCGAAGAATCAAACGCCCGTCCACCTTATGATGGCTATGATACGCTTGCCTTACCGATTACATTTAATATTTCAGGATTTGGAGTTAAAACGATTAGCCCGACAACATTTTTACCCGATATATTTTATCCATTAAGCATAGATGGTTATACACAATATGGAGGAAGTGCAAACACAAATAATTTTGATCAGGGATTGAATACCTCCATCTCTGTTGAGCTTGACGTAGATCTTGGCGGTGCGGCATTAGCTTTTCATTGCGGAAATAATAGCGTAAAAGGGTTAGCTTTTTTAAATGGGACGATCGATTTTTTGTATGAACCCGGTTATTCAAAAAGTAAAAATAATAACTCTATAAATGGCTGTTTTATTGGGATGGGGAGCGATGGAACAACTCCTTATTCCTCTGCAATTAATATTAATAATCAAAGCGGAAACACTATTGGTGGAACAACTAACGAATCAAGAAATCTGATTGGAGGTGGAATTTTGATTGAACGTTCAGAAAATAACGTAATTGCCGGCAATTATATAGGTTCAATTATATCGGGGGCTTATTCCAGCGGAACAACAGCAAACGGAATTCAATTTGGAGATTCTAGTGCATTTAATATCGTTGGTGGAAGTGATATTTTGGATAGGAATCTTATTTCCGGCGGCAATGTGGGAATCTCCTTTTATGGTGCTCAGAATCATGATAATTATGTTGTTGGAAATTACATAGGTGTTGCAAATGATGGTGTTTCAGCACTTGGCAATACCCGATCGGGAATATTATTAGCCGACAGTTCCAATAATAATTCCATAATTAGTAATATTATTGCCGACAATTCAACTGATGAGGCGGGTATTTGGATTGATAGTGCTTTCAGTAATGTTATTCAATCCAATTATATCGGAACTGATTTAAGCATGAATGCAACTATCGGAAATGGTGATCCCGGTACATTTAGTGCCGGGATAATGCTATTGAACGGCAGTGCTTACAATATGATTGGTGGTAGTAATGCAATCGACGGAAACGTTATTGCTAATAATAATAGTTTCGGTATTTCGATGTATTCCAGTGCAGGCAATGGAAATGCAATGTTATCAAATTTGTTTTACGATAATGTAGAAATGGCAATTGATTTATCTGCGGATTTTACACCGGATGTGAACGATAATCTGGATAGTGATTTGGGACCAAATGGGTTTCAGAATTATCCTGTAATTACCGGCGTTTTTGCTAATTCAACTCAAATTTCAATTTTAGGAACATTCAACTCAAAAGCAAATTCAACATTTACTATTCAATATTTTTCCAACACTGTTTGTGACCCTTCAGGCAGTGGAGAAGGTGAACAACTGATAGGTACACAAACGCTCTCTACCAATGGTTCAGGTAATGCCACAATTAATGTTCAGTTTAATGCTGTTGTTTCAATAGGTCGTTTTATAACTGCATTAGCAACAGATGTTTCTGGTAATACTTCTGAGTTCTCAGCTTGTAAAGTGGTTCATGGAATTTCAATTCCGACCATCACTCACACTACAGCATTAACATTCTGCCAGGGTGATTCAGTAATACTTACATCAAGTGCTGCAAACTCTTATTTGTGGTCGAATGGCGCAACTACTCAATCAACTGGTATACACTCTTCGGGTAGTTTTTTTGTTACCACCGATACGGTGGGCTTAACAAGTATTTCAGCTTCAACTATTGTAACTGTTAATCCGTTGCCAACAGTAAATATTAGTGGGATAGTAACCATATGCAATGGTGGTTCAACAACACTTACTGCGGGTGGAGCAGATACTTATGTTTGGACAAATGGCCCTTCTACTGCCAATTATAATGTTTCACCAACTACTCCAACTACTTATACTGTGACAGGGACCACAACAGCAACAAACTGCATTGATACTGCAACGCAATTAGTGATGGTTCAAACCTGTACTGATTTTATAGAGAATAGTTCATTAGAAGAAGTTGCTGTATACCCAAATCCATCGAACGGGAGTTTTAATGTTGTGATCAAAAATGCATCGGTCAATAAATTGTTAATTTGTGTGGAAAATATCGTAGGCGAAGAAATATATAGCGCTGTAGATTCTGATGTTAAGGCCTATTACAACAAACAAATCAACCTTGAGAATCTTGCAAAGGGATTGTATTATATCAAAATACAAATGGGAACTGAAGTAACAATCAGGAAATTAATGGTTCAGTAAAATTGATCTGTGAATTTTTTTCGAAAGAAGAATCTGTAATGCTCATGATTTCTATATCGCACTATTGTATTATCATTTCCTTCTTAATGATTTTTGTTTTTATCCCGGAATAGGGCACTATTTTTCCTGTCTCAAACAAGCAAAGAACATCTCCATTATTGAGGACAACCATGTCGCTGTAGGCACTTTTATTGCGACAGATATTTATTTGTTTGGTCCACGATTTCGCATTGTCATAACTTATAGTAATTGTTAAGTTTTTGCGTTTTTTTTTGTGAAATGGGTTGGAGAACAAAACAATATCCGGACTGAAAGAATAAGTTAGTAACGAACCTTGGCATATCGGTTCAATTAGGGTACTGTCAAATACAGCAAAAGACCAGGAAATCCCTCCGTCATTGCTAATGCTTACTTTTCTATTTGGCAATGTTCTGTCATTATTTCGCATATTCAAAAAAATAGTTCCATTTGCAAGTTCGGCAACAGTGCATTCATCAGTTTTTTCGTTTGGAACACTACCACCAAGTTTCCACGACACGCCATTATTATCAGAATAAATTATATGTGAAGTATGCTGGTCTGACCCAATTACAGTATGGTTGCAAGGGATAATCAGACGGTTTTTGTTGACAGATTTTTCTAATTGTATTGCATGAACCGGCCCGGCAGCATACCATTCCCAATTTTTTGGTTTAACCGAAGAAGTAATATCGAGTGGTAGTTCCCAATTCAACCCTTCATCTTTAGAACAAAGAACATACACTTTGTCATTATTCAAAGTTGCAATTAAAATAAATTGCTTATCTGCTTTAGACATGCTGTCTTTTATTGTTTTGTAA
>JAVHPR010000023.1:0-1362 GCA_036170695.1 Bacteroidia bacterium | reverse complement strand
TTAAGTAGCAAATTGTCCGCTGTGTAGGTCGCCCTTACACTTGGCGGTAACGGTTTGCAGCTAAAAGAAGTTGGCGATTTTTACCACAAAAGTGAATGCGGAGAACCAAACTTTGATTAACCACTAATGTGTCTGCGGAGCACTGAGTCGCCAATTTTTTTTAGGTGCTGTTACCTGCTGCCGTTCTATTGGCTTTTCTCAGTCGGCTTGTTTAAATCAACATTACTGTCCCAAACCATGATTGGCTTCATAAATTGTATCCAAATCATCGCAACAATTGGTGATATAAAACCAAAAAATCCCCAACCGCCTGTGCTTCTATTTAGTTCTTTTGCTTTGTTTGAACATACAACTGCCCCAACTATTCTTAGGACAAGTCCTAGAATCATAAAAATTGCTCTTCCGTCTGCCATTTTTTTTATTTGTTTAAAAGTTAATATTTAATTCATTTTTTGCTCTCTCTTTGAGGGCAAGCAGTTTTTCAAAGTTTCTTTTGTCTTTTGAAATATCTTGGAAAATATCTTCTGCTATTTTTTGCTTTTCAGTATTTACAAATTTGTCAGGGTGACAAGCCTTACTAAGTTCTTTGTAAAGGTCTCTTGAGCCGTTAATACTATTCATTAAATTGTCCATATCAATGGCAGAAGATTTGGCATTTTTCATTTTGTCTTTGGGCAAATCACTAAATGTAAGTTCCGTTTTTTTCTTTCTAAGTCTTATAAGTAGAAAAACGATAACTGTAAATTCAACAATTGAAAGCCAAAACCAAGTTGAACTTAACAATCCGTTTGAACTAGATGCAGTCGCTATTGCTAAACTGTCGCTTTTTATTTGTAATAAGATATGTGTCATATATTTTAGTTTAAAAATCCCCCAATGTTTGCATAGTCTTTAAGCGCCCATTTTGCACCGTTATATCCTTCGTTTGAATGAACTTCTAAAGTGTCCCAACCAAGTGAAATAAGTTTTCTTGTCAATTCTTCGTTATCCAATACAACTCTTCCAATTTCTATTAGCTCACTTTTTTCTAAAGGTCTGCCTGAAAGAGCTTTTATTCTAAAGCCCGCACTCATCCATTTTGAAAAAGCGTGTCGATATGCACTGTCCCCTTTTGTGATTTTTGCTTCTAATAAAGTCGGGGCAATTCCCGCAATGAATGAATTTTTCGCTGCCTTATTAAAGTCCCTTACTAAACGGTAACGTTCAGCCATTTCTCCGAACCAGTCGGCAACTACCATTATTTTATACCACATATTATTTTGTCATTTTAGTTATTTATTGTCGTGTCGTCTGCTTACGGTTGCAGGTAACATATCGGTTGACGCAACCGTGTTATATTTACCTTTCAAATATAAGGCTTTC
>JAVHPR010000022.1:0-6924 GCA_036170695.1 Bacteroidia bacterium | reverse complement strand
GGATGGGACAATCAATATTTAGATAAGCTACTGAAATTCTGATGCGGTAGCCCTGCAATGTCCCATACAAAATTTGATACTTAATTTTTATTTGCGACTTTTGGGTATTTCTGTTTTTTAAGGAACCCGAAATAATAAAACTACACAATGTAAACGCAAAAAAAATCTTTTATTGTTTTTACAAATAAAAACAGCAAAACTATTTGCCTGCAGTAAGTAATTTTGCAGAATGTCTCCTGTTTTTCTCCTCTATTATCAATCGCAGTTCACGACCCATCTGACCTGCGATACCTGTATTTTCTTCAGCCCTGCGTATTAAATAAGGCATAACTGAATTTACCGGGCCATAAGGAAGGTATTTGGTAACATTATAACCTGCATCAGCCAGATTATAAGTGATGTGATCGCTCATGCCAAAAAGTTGTGAAAAGTAAACGTTAGGGTGATCGTTTGGTATGTTGAGCTCTTTCATTTTATCAACCAGGTGCATGGAACTCGCTTCGTTATGCGTTCCAGCGCACAATGTAATGATATCAATATTCTCAAGGCAAATATCAACTGCCTTATCAAAATCAATATCCGTATTTTCTTTAGTTGTCTGTATGGGTGATTTATATCCCATTTGAGATGCACGAAGATTTTCTTTCTCGATATATGCTCCACGAACCAATTTGATGCCTATTAAAAATTTCTTTTCCCTTGCCGTTTTAATAAGTTTATGAAGATAGTCTAATCTATCCCAGCGATACATTTGAAGCGTAGTAAGCACAATTGCTGCTTTTTTATTATATAGCTCCATCATTTCTTCAGCTAAAGAGTCAATAGCCTCCTGTATCCACGATTCTTCTGCATCAAAATAGACAGGAACAGCACATTCAGCAGCATAAATACAAATTTCATGCAGCCGCCCTTTTACCATTTGAAATTCAATTTCTTCTTCTTTGCTTAATTCCTGTTTAAAATTAACTTTTTCCAATAATTCCGAATAAGCTATTCCCGTTATTTTAAGACAAGTGTATGGGATTGCAGAGTTGCCCTTGGCTGTTTTGATAATCTTTAAGATTTCATCTTTTGTTTTGCAAAAATCTTCTTCACTTTCTTTCCCTTCCACAGAGTAATCCAGAATGGAACCTATATGTGATTTTTTGAGTTTAGTAACCACCTCTTTTGTTTCCTCTATCGATTCGCCACCGCAAAACTGCTTGAAGATGGTTGCTTTAATTGATGCCCTGACCGGAAAACCAATTTTGATTGCAAAAACAATAAGTTTAGAGAACATTTTCACCAAAGAAGGCTTACCCATCAGTTTAAAGAGCCAAAGCGAGTGTCTAAGTTCTTTGTTACCTTTAGCTATAAAAGCCTTTTCGGTATTTTCAAATGAAATTTCTGAATTTGGCATGATGTTAATGTGTTACGTGGTTAATGTGCTGATTTTCGATGTGCTGATGTGCTAATAGTTTGATGTGCTGATTTTTAAATTGTTTATTTTAAAAATTAATTAATGCAAATATATGTATATATATGTCGTATGGGTTGGTCATGCTGGGCCTGTCGAAGTATCCGGGTAAGCCTGCGCACACCCTTCGACAGGCTCAGGTTGACATCACACAATGGGTACATCAAAAAATCAGCACATCAATTAACCTTTCTTTTTTATAACATCGCCACATCGGAAATCAGCACATCAGCACATCAAAAAATCAGCACATCATACCATCAGTACATCAATTAATCTTTCTTCCTGAAATACTTAATAATAGCTATTAATGGAGGAATGGTTGTCAAAAATAAACCAATTAAAATTGCAACACCTGACCATGCAAATGAAACCAGATAAGGGTGTATTTTATCCATTATTTCCTGAAAAATAAGCTTATTTTCCACAATTAACATTCCTTTTTCAATTCCGGCTGTGATCAGGAACAACCAAAATGCAAGGAGAGATATATTTGTTAGCCAAAAGCCAATTCTTATAACGTTTTTGGGGATGCTGGCAAATTCAACTTTTGTAACATCAGTAATAATAAATAATACGGATGCCAGTAATATCATGGTATTAATACCAATTGAGCTTCCCATTGAATGGGCAACAGTAACATGTGTTCCATGAGTATAGGCATTTACAGCTGGAATAGAAATTAATATGGCAAGTACTATGTTCAAGAATATCCATATATCGGAGGCGACAAGAAAACGAAAAGGTAAAAAATAAAAATCTTTTTTTGCCTGTTCCAGCGACTTTCTCCAGTTCCAGATTATTTTTGAAAGAATTAATAATTCAGTCATGCTTATTCCGTAAGAAAGATACCTGATCCATGGTGCTGTAGGGACAATATAAATATGATGTGCCCATCCGAACATGAGATTGGTAAGTCCTAATAAATACATCCAAAATGCCAGTTTGGAGCGCGCCATACTTTCATCGCCCTTAATCCGCTCCATAACGAAAAGTGCTGTTCCGTAGCAAAGCATGTTCCACGAACCAACCAATGATCCACCGGCTTTCCATTGCACAGTAAGATCAAGGATTAAATTATTTCTGAAATACGGGAACACCCAAAGATAAGATTCTGTGAAGGTGAATAAAAAGAAACAAATCCCTGTTGCCCACATCCACATGTAAACAGGCCATTGCCCTACTTTTTTTAAAACTGTTTTGAAAAAATTAAAGGTAAATAAAGCCCAGGAAATAAAAATAGGAATAGCCAGAAGAACCGGGAATTCCCAATATTCGCGTCCTCCAAACTTACCAAAATAGTAGCTAATTATTATCAACAATCCTGTTATGACGAATAGCCCCATATGAACAAATGCCATTTTTTTTGAGAATAGTGGCAGATTACAATATTTAGGAAGATAATAATAGATTCCACCAATGGCACTAAGGAATATCCAGGAAACAACAAGAGAAACATGGAGAGGCCTGTTTTTAAAGAATGGCAAAACATCGAAAAATCCTGGAAAAACAAATTGAAAAGCACTCAGGCTTCCATAAAACAATCCAGCCAATAAGGCTATTATAGAAAGAAAAATAAAAATTACACCTATTTCTTTTTTCATCGAATATCTTTTTGAGTAATGGTTCCGTCATATTCTATTGTAAAATTCCTGACGGGAGAAATACCTGTTTTGTCAACATAAATAAGGTATTCTGATAAAGAATTTATTTCATCTATACTGAGGTGGAAGTTAGGCATGCGTTGAGTACCTGTCATCATTAAAGCCTTCACGTATATTTCACCTTTACCGGGAGCTGACATAACATTAGTAAGATCTGGTCCCATGAAACCTCCGAGTCCATAAAACTGATGACAGGCGATACAATTGTAATTCTGAAATACTAATTTTCCATTTTTTGCTCCTTCGGTCATGAATTGTTTACCCGGATTGTTTTCTGATCCTGAAGTGTATATGTAGTAAGCATCTACAACAAATAACAGAAACAATGACCAAAAGAAAATTCGTTTTAATCGGGTTGACATACTTCTAAATCAATTTAAGATTTGAAAATTAAACATTTTTATAATTAGCACAGCGGAAAAATTTATTTATCATTCCCTGAAGCGATTAAAGAAAGCGCCTTCATGTTTTTGATAACCAGTTTTCGGTTTGTAACCGAAAGAATTTCCTTGCTGCTGAAGTCATCCAGTATCTTGTAAAGATAATTTTTTGTTGTTCCAACAAAGCTTGCCAGATCTTTAATAGAATAATTAATGATCACTTTTTTATCACTTTCCAAGCTGTCCGGAGCAGCAATTGAAATAATAAGTTCGGCACACTGCTCTTTTATGCTTTTTTTGGAAATACTTATTATTCTGTGTTCAACAAAATTTATTTTTTCGCATAAATTACTCATTAATTGCAGAAAAAAAGCAGGTTCTTTGTTTAACAGAATCTTTAAATCATGTTCGGGTATAAAACATACGTTAACGTCATTTATAGCGGCGGCTGAAAAAGAATAAAATTCATCATTAACAAATGAATTCAAGCCAACAACATCCCCTTTTCCGGCTACCCACATAATAAAGTCATTTTTTCTTATTCCCTTCTTGAAAATTTTTACATTCCCTTTTTGAATACAAAAAATGCCTGATACCGCTTCACCGTTTTTTAATAAATAGGCCCCCTTTTTATATTTCTTTTCTTCTTTTTTCAAAAGAAAATTACCAGGGAGATCTGGTAAACAATTTTTATTTTTCTGAAAGTTTCCTGCCCAGCAATTTGTACAACTTAGAGAATCAGTTGAAGAATTAGTAATGCTCTTAATAGTATCCATTATCGGAACAAAAATTTAAACGACAAAGCTATTTATTGAATTACGGTCAAACAATGATACGAGTCATAAAACGGAATACATAAAAAAATAGCTATGTGGGCAAAATAATGGTGCAAAACGATATACAAAACTGATAATGGTCATACAATGGTGCGTTTTCTAACGAAACATCCTCACGCATGGCTCTCGACTCCGCTACATTGACGTGTTTTGTATCTCATTATTTTTGAGACAATTCTCACACCCCCCTATCTTCTTCAAAGGGGGGATGACCCAGCAAATATTATAAAACGTCATTATATATGGCTTTTTTTCTTTAAATATCAAACTCGAAATAACTTTATTCATTGCTAGTTCGGGCGGAGTCGAGAATATTGCCTGAGGAGACTATATTTAAAGCGATTCTGTTTCCGTTTCATTTAAGGACAAAACTTTGAAATTTGTAGTATGATGTATATCATTTTTTTAAAGGCTTAATTTTTTCACTTTTGTTGGACTTGCTTTACTAAGCCCTGTTTGCTGCAATTCACCATTAATAAATGTTAACCAAAGAAGAGATTGCTCGTTATTCACGCCACCTGTTACTCACTGAAATTGGGGTTTCGGGTCAGGAGAAAATTAAAAGTGCCAGAGTATTAGTAATTGGTGCAGGTGGCTTGGGCTGTCCGGCATTATTATACCTGACAGCAATGGGAATTGGTGAAATTGGCATTATTGATTTTGATAAAGTAGAAGAATCTAATTTGCAGCGACAAATACTTTATTCCGTTGATGATATCGGGAAATCAAAAACGGAAGCAGCTGTTTCAAAGCTGTCTAAACAAAACCCTTTTGTAAAATTTACTTCTTACCCTGTTCGCCTCACGAATCAAAACGCGCTGGAACTAATTTCGGGATATACAATTGTTATTGACGGGACTGATAATTTTGCAACACGGTATCTTGTGAATGACGCTTGCGTATTGATGAATAAGCCCCTTGTTTATGGTTCTATTTATAAATTCGAAGGGCAGGTTTCTGTTTTAAATTACAAGGACGATTCAGGCAAACCGGGACCAACATACCGTTGTCTATTCCCTACACCACCGCCATCAGGAAGTGTTCCAAACTGTTCAGAAATTGGAGTTTTGGGTGTCTTACCCGGCATTATCGGAACGCTCCAGGCAACTGAAGCAATTAAAATTATTACCGGTATCGGCAAACCGCTTTCCGGAAAGCTTTTATTGTTTGATGCGCTGGAAATGAATTTCCAGATTATTGAAATAGACAGAAACGATGAGTGGATTAGTTCTGTTCCAAAAAACAGCGAAGAATTTCTTAAAACAGATTACGAATATTTCTGTGGAAATAAAAATAATCCCCCTAACCCTCCTTCGACAAGCTCAGGACCAGCTATTTTCAAGAGGGAATCAATTAAAACGATTTCCGTAAAAGAACTTTTGTTGATTATTGGAAACAAATCTGATGTTCAGCTTTTGGATGTCAGGGAACCTTTTGAACAACCGCAAATTGATGAATTGATTGATTTACAGATTCCGCTTGCTGAGCTCCAAAACCAAACACATTTAATCTCCAAAACCAAAAAGGTTGTTGTTTTTTGTAAAAGTGGCATCCGAAGCAAATATGCAATTGAATTGCTTGAAAAAGATTTTGAATTTACTAATCTATATAATCTGGAAGGTGGTGTTATGGCCTGGGAAACAACAATTTAGCAACAGGCAATTTGGCAATAAACATCAGGCAATAAACAATAAGCAATAAACAAAGATCAATAAGAAAAGCTCTGCGTGCAATATGCCGCGGGGATAGGTAAATACATTTTTGGAATTGGCAAAGTTTTTACATTATTATAAATCATTTATGCAGCACCAAACAGAAAATATCAATAAAATTGAAGAAACGCCGATAAGCGGATTCGAAAAGTTTTTTTCAGCCTATTGCTCTCCGGAATGGATGTTTTTATTGAAAAATTATTTAGTAGTAAAGAACTTCAAAAAGGATGAGCGTATTATCACTGAAGGTGATGCCGTTACCGGAGTTTACTTGATCAATGAAGGAATGGTAAAAATTGTTTCGTATTTCGATAAAACCAATGAACGGATTTTGCGTTTGTCCAATAAGGGGGCTTTATTCGGTCACAGAGGCTTGTATTCAAACTATTATCCTATTTCCGCCATTGCATTATCCGATACGGAAGTAACTTTTATTCCTATAGATATTTTTACCATATTAATAAAAACAAATCCGGACTTTAGTCTGTTCGTAATCACCTTTATTTTAGAGGATTTAAGAAAAACTGAAGTACAGATGAAATACATGATTCATGGTGAAGTGCTGGCAAGAATTTCTATTATTATTTGTATGTTGATAGACGCTTTGGGCTATGACCCGGAAGAACCATTAAGGCTTAATTACACGCTTTCACGCAAGGATATTGCGAACATTGCCGGAACAACCTATGAAAGTGTAATACGTAACCTTACCCAACTCGAAAACAAAAAGCTGATTAAAATGGATGGGAAAAGTTTTATCATATCAAACGAAGCTGAATTAAGGAAATTGGCGGGGCATATGGATAAAAGAAATTTAAATCCTAAAAATTGCTTATCTGCTTTAGACATGCTGTCTTTTATTGTTTTGTAATTCCT
>JAVHPR010000021.1:0-7027 GCA_036170695.1 Bacteroidia bacterium | reverse complement strand
AGGCTTGCTGTTGCTATGGTTTTTAATTATGGGTAAACTAACGGACAATCAAAATAAAAATTGACTAATTTACGAAAATGAAAAAAACAATTACATATTTATTTATTGCATTTGCATTATTAATTGCTAATTCAATTTTTGCTCAGAAAGAAGGTGGAAAACTCGATCCATTTAATGCCGAACAAAAGTTGATACAAGGTAATTTTGAGGGAGCCCTGGATGATTTCTTGAATCTGCGTGAAGGTGATCCACAAAACGATAATTATAATTACAATATTGCGATTTGTTATTTGAATACAAATATCAATAAATCAAAAGCAATACCTTATTTGGAGACTATTACCCGTAAACCTAAATATGACCCCAATGCTTTGTATTTATTGGCAAGGGCATATCAATATGCCTACCGTTTTGATGATGCGATTAAAGCATATACCACTTTTAAACAGACTGGTCGTGGAAATGTAGAAAATTTAAAAGATGCAGATCGACAGATTCAATTTTGTATTAATGCGAAAGAATTAATGAAATTTCCTGTTGGTGTAACATTCGAAAACCTGGGAGCAAATGTAAATTCCCCGTATGCGGATTATTATCCATTTGTTCCAAACGATGAATCATTCATTATTTTCAACTCTCGCAAACCGGATGAAGGTGCTGAAAAAGTGAAAGAAGATGGTTCTTTTCCTCCAGCTGTTTATATTTCAAAAGTAAACAATGGGGCATTTTCTAAAGCCAAAATATTTGAATCTCCTGCTATTAAAAAAGAAGGAGAGCAGGAAGTAATCGGCTTATCGGGATCAGGTGATGTTATGTTATTGTATTATTCTAATGCAAAAGGAGGAGACATTTATATTTCAAACGGAGAAAAAGGAAGAAATTTTAAAACTCCTGAAAAATTAAGTTCCAACATTAACTCATCATCTGAGGAAATTGCTGCCTGTATTAATAATGATGGGGCTATTTTATATTTTGCCAGTAACAGAGATGGTGGATTTGGAGGTACCGACCTCTATATGAGCGTTAAATTACCAAACGGTACCTGGGGACCGGCACAAAACCTAGGACCAGAAATAAACACCCCTTTTAATGAAGATTTCCCGAATATTGCACCGGATGGGAAAACATTGTATTTCAGTTCCACAGGGCATACTACAATGGGTGGGTATGATATTTTTAAGGCAGAATGGGATCTGACCAGTAACAAATTCTCAAATTCAAAAAATTTGGGATATCCTATAAATACTCCTGAGGATGATTATAATTTTAGGATGGCAAATAATGGACGCTTTGGTTATATGGCCGCCTTACGAGAAGGCGGATTAGGAGATTTGGATATTTACCGCGTTACCTTTAATGAAGTTGAACCACAATATTCCGTATTAATAGGTGATATCGTTTCAGCGGATTCAACGCAAAAAATAAATTTCTACGATGTTTTTATTTCTGTGAATGACAGTAAAACTCACGAAATTGTTGGAACCTATTTACCTAATCCTAATTCAGGACGTTTTATTATTATACTTAGCTCTGGAACTTATGATATTACCATTGAAGCTAATGGTTTTAAAACCTTATCGGAAAAAGTAACCATATTGGATAAAAGTTCATTTAGGTTCGAAATCCAAAAAGATATAAAATTAAAACCGGAAGGATATCGAAATAAATAATCAATACGCTCCTCTCCGCTGTAATCCAACAATGCATATCAACTTAATTCGTTTTTTTAGAGTATTGTCTAATATGCCCCAGCACAAGGTCTTTGACAACCTCAAACGGATCGCGCTATGGTCATATGGAGCCTGTCGAAATATTTGCCATGGCAAAAAACTACACGACATTGCAGGTCAATTGATTAATTTTAAAAAAAATTTTGGTAGTTCCCATTAAATTTACGATATTTGCAGTCCGAAAAAAATAAATAGAACATTTTAAATAAAAAATACAATGTCAAGAGTTTGCGAAATTACTGGGAAAAAGTCTATTGTGGGAAATAAAGTATCTCACTCTAATACTAAAACGAAGAGACGATTTAACGTAAATCTAAAAGTAAAAAAATTCTTTTTACCGGAAGAAAATAAATGGATCACTTTACGTTTATCTACATCAGCTATCCGTACTATCACTAAAAATGGTATTACTGCTGTAATGAAAGAAGCAAAAGAACAAGGTTTTTTAAAAAAATAAGTAATTAAAAAGATGTGAGACATGAGATATAAGATTTGAGACAAATGTGCTCAATCTCTAGTCTCAAATCTCAAATCTCAAATCTAATAAGCAATGGCAAAAAAAGGCAATAGAATTCAGGTGATTATGGAGTGTACTGAGCACAAGACCAGTGGTAAACCTGGAACGTCTCGTTATATTACAACAAAAAACAAAAAGAACACCACCGAAAGATTAGAGTTGAAAAAATACAACCCTATTTTGAAAAAAGTAACTGTTCATAAAGAAATTAAATAATAAACAAGACGTGAGATATGAGATAGTAGATGTGAGACCAAAGTGCTCATTCTCAAATCGATAATCTAAAATCTAAAATCTAATAAACAATGGCAAAGAAAGTAGTTGCAGCACTTAAATCTGGTAAAGGAAATAATTTTACTAAAGTAATTAAAATGGTAAAATCACCTAAAACAGGTGCTTATTCATTTAAACAGGAAATCGTTCACAACGATCATATAAAAGATTTTTTAGCTTCTAAATAATTTAGTGGGCTATAGTATTTGTAAAAGCTTCCTCCAATATACGGGGAAGCTTTTATTGTTTTATATATTCCCCCTTGAAAAGGGGGATTAAGGGGGATTAAAAAGTAAAAGCGAAATGGGTATTTTCAGTTTTTTTAGTAAAGAGAAAAAAGAAAGTTTAAATAAGGGACTTTTCGTTACCAAACAAAGTTTTTTCAGCAAGTTAGCAAATGCAATTCTTGGAAAAGCTGTTGTTGATGAAGATGTGCTAAATAATTTGGAGGAAATACTTTTAACCTCTGATGTAGGCGTTGATACTTCCTTACGCATTATCGACCGTATTAAAAAGCGTGTTGCCCAACAACGGAAAGTCGAAACATCAAAACTTAACGAAATTTTACGCGAAGAAATAGCTGCCCTGTTGGTTTCAAACGGGATGGAAGAAAAAGGGGATTTTGATTTACCCTCTGGTAAAAAACCTTATGTGATAATGGTTGTAGGGGTTAATGGAGTTGGGAAAACAACTACTATTGGCAAACTTGCTTTTCAGTTTAAAAAGGCAGGTAAGAATGTTGTGATAGGGGCAGCCGATACATTTCGTGCCGCTGCTGTTGATCAGATAAAAATTTGGGCTGAACGAACCGGTACCATGCTTGTTTCGCAAGGAATGAATGCTGATCCTGCTTCTGTTGCCTTTGATACACTCACTTCCGCTGTTGCAAAAAACATGGATGTTGTGATTATTGATACTGCAGGCCGCTTGCACAACAAAGTGAATTTAATGAATGAGCTCAGTAAGATTAAAAATGTGATGCGAAAAATCATTCCGGATGCGCCACATGAAGTATTACTGGTGTTAGATGCCTCTACCGGACAAAATGCAATTGAACAATGTAAACAATTCACCGCTGCTACTGATGTAAACGCATTGGCATTGACAAAACTGGATGGTACCGCTAAAGGTGGCGTAGTGATAGGAATCTCCGACACATTTAAAATTCCTGTTAAATATATTGGAGTAGGTGAAAAAATGGAAGATTTACAGGTGTTCAATAAAAACGAATTTGTGGATTCTTTGTTTAAGCAATAATTTATATTTTTTTCCCATCCCCTTGCTGAATGGAGGATAAACATTGCTTTATCCTATTCCTACTTTATAACAAAAATCTGCCCGATTATTTTCTTGTCGCCAAAAAATTATTGATATTTTTTTCCACCCTGTTTAACACATTCGATGTATCTGCTTTCACAAATTTCTCTCCTACTATTTTTTCATATAGCTCAATGTACCGTTCAGAAATAGATGAAATTATTGCATCTGTCATTTCCGGAATTTTCTGTCCTTCCTTCCCCTGAAAACCATTTTCCATTAACCATTCACGTACAAATTCCTTTGACAATTGTTTTTGCGCTTCTCCTTTTTGCTGGCGCTCTGCATATCCATTTTTATAAAAATAGCGTGACGAATCAGGAGTATGAATTTCATCAATCAAATATATTATGTCCTCTTTTTTTCCAAACTCATACTTTGTATCCACCAATATCAAACCCATTTTAGCGGCCATTTCCGTTCCACGTTGAAATACCGCACGTGTATATTTTTCAAGAGCTTCGTAATCTTCCTTTGATACAATACCTTGTTTTAAAATTTCTTCTTTCGAAATATCCTCATCATGCCCCACAGATGCCTTTGTTGTTGGAGTAATTATTGGTTCATCAAATTTGTCATTTTCTTTCATCCCTTCCGGCATAGGTACTCCGCATAATACACGTTTACCGGCTTTATATTCACGCCAGGCATGACCTGATAAATAACCTCTAATAACCATTTCTACTTTAAATGTTTCGCAGAACATTCCAACTGTTACCATAGGGTCAGGCACAGAAATTACCCAATTCGGTAAAATATCTTCAGTAGCTTTTAAAAATTTTGCTGCTATCTGATTTAGTACTTGTCCTTTGTAGGGTATTCCTTTGGGTAAAACCACATCAAATGCTGAAATGCGATCGCTCACAACCATTACCAGCATTTTACCGTCAATAGTATAAACGTCACGAACTTTTCCTTTGTAATAATTTGTTTGTTTCGGAAAATTAAAATTGGTTTTGGTAATTGTATTCATCTGTTTTGTTATTATTAATCAAAAAATCTCCATGAAACACCAAACTTAAAAACTCTGTCATTCATTGGATAATGAGGGCTAAGCATATAATTATTCCCCATCATCCCATAATTCAAATGATCAATTTTGAAAAAAATACGCACTGTTTTAATTCTTGCATTTATAAAAAAGTCAACGAAGGGGTAGTTCCCATATTTTTTTTTGTCTTGAAAATAAAACTGCCCGGTAGCAGGCATATATTCATTGGCATAATAGGCTGAATTATAGAAAACAGCAAATCCAATTTGTAAACGCATGGCGTGTTTAAATAGTTCATTTTCATAATACAAGGAATGTTCTAAAATAAATTCAGGAAGCCTTATTACTGAGGAATCAGGAACATATTGATAATTAATCTTATTATTTAAATGAAAGTTATAAAAAGTAAAATCTTTTTTCAAAAATGCCGAAACAACAGGGATTGAACCTTTATACTGCGAAGCAATTGCTGAATCATTGAAAAATAATACATTTGAATAATTTACAAGATCTGCACCTAAAGCCAAATTATATTTTTTCATCGAAAAATTAAGCATAATATGTGATTCTTGCATTTTTTCAAAATTACTATTCCACTTAAAATTATTGGAAGTATAATGAGCATAAATAAAATCAGGTGCCTGTAATTTTTTCTCGAACTTTAAAATTAGAACGTTTGAACTATCTTTGATTGCTTTTTTTAAAATGGCAGCTGCATAATAATCGTCTTTATTATAGCCTTTCATGGCATATTTAGCCGAAAGATTCCACCAAAAATTATTTTCTGAATAGGTATTATATAATTCCGCTCCAGTAATTATATTGTTTAAGGCGGTATCAATTTTACGTGAATCGGTAGCATTTATACCTGATAATAAAGTTATTATTTCACGCTGCTCAACAACTATAAGTTGATGTTTTAAGTTTAACCCAACACCAAGCATATCCCCAAACCCTCTGTGCTTTTTATTATCAACCCGTTTCCATGCTAATTCATTTTCAATTTTTGAAGTATATAACGAATCGAATGTTCTTGTTGAATCATAATAAATTGATGAGTAATATCCCGATAAAGGAAGATCGTCAGTATATTTTGAAATATTATTATCATAAAGTGTTGTTAATATCAGTCTGCTTTCAGGGATTATTGCATAATGCGAAGCAGTATCTGTAGATTTGTGTCCAAAATTCAAATATTGTTTAAAATAAACACTGCGATAAAGAGTAAGTCGTTTTGCTGCATTGAGATTCACAGCAATTTGTTTTTTGTCGGTTATTCCGCCGGCGAAAAAAATAGAATCCTCTTTAATCCCCCCATTTTCAGTGTTTTTTGCATTATTATATGTTACACTCGCTAATAAATAATATCGCTTGTTTAATGATTTATAATTCGACGAAATCGCAATAAGATTGTGGTGGGTATTTTGATTTAAATAAAAGCCCTCAGAACGTATGCTGTGAAAATCGGTAGTAAGGTTCCAATTTTTTTTGAGATTATAAGAGAATGTCATTTTAAATGCCTGCTCTTTTTTTGATCCGGTTATATAAAATAAATCAGAATAAGGAGTACGGGTATTGTAAAATTTTATTTTTTCAGGCAAATAGAAATAATTTCGAAAATTATTTCTCGAATAGTTAAAACCTAAATTTTCCTCCGTAGAGCCTGGTCGGAAATACAGATCATTAAATGGCAAACCATTATTTCCTATGTTTCCTCTTTCAAGATAATTTTGAAAATTGGTGAGGGTATTTTGGATATAGGTTATTGAATCAGGGTATTCAAATTGGCTGGCAGTAAAAAATTGGGTGGTATTATTTCCTGTTAAAAGTTTAATGGAATCATTATTTTGAGAAAATAAAAATTGAGGAAGATATAAAAATATTAAAAATAATTTTCGGACAAAGCTCCACATAATACCTAATTAATTTTGACAAAAATAACATTAATAAAAATAAAAAAGCTCCTATTCAAAAAGAATTAGGGCTAAAACAGGATTAGCTTCTATTTTAGCGATGACCTATTTCAAATATGTCTGCAATTTTTTAAGAAGGTAGCAATTAATTTAGATTAGTCGATGATTTTTTATGACGAAATATTATAATTTGCATACAGATGGTCAAAAATCATCTATAACCATTAGAAATTGGGGTCAATCGGAAAAGTTGGGGGATAAATATTTTCAGGCATATATATTAGCG
>JAVHPR010000020.1:0-1384 GCA_036170695.1 Bacteroidia bacterium | reverse complement strand
ATTACAAAACAATAAAAGACAGCATGTCTAAAGCAGATAAGCAATTTATATTATTTGATTTATTATCGCTAAATACATGGGTCATCAGGGGTGGGTTTCCGCTTAAAGGATATTCATGTATTAATGAATAATTGGGTCGCTTATCGACTTCTGCAACAGAAGAATATACCTTATGGATAGATTTTTCCATCGGGTCAAAGGGATCGATCTCCGAAGACCACATAGCATGTTCCAATACAGGATTAAAATTAAAAGCATCAACAGTATAATCGTAAACTTTATTTTCTGCAAAATCATAAATGCCAGAAAGCTGCATTTTGTTTTCTGTGATCGTACCCGTTTTGTCAGTGCATATTACAGTGGCAGCACCCAAAGTTTCTACCGTATGCGGACTACGTGCAATAACTTTTTTTTTATACAAATGGTAGGCCCCTAATGCCATAAATGTACTGAAAGCAACAGGGATTTCTTCCGGCAAAACCGACATCGCCAATGTAAGCCCATGTAACAAGCCCTCCAGAAGGCTTTTTGATAAATAATAATTGATACCCCAAACTATTATAAATGCTATCGCTCCCATGCCCACCATAGATCTAACGAAGCTTTTTATTTGTTGCTGAAGCGGTGTTTTTGTTACTACAATTTCCTGAAGTGATTGTCCAATTTTCCCTAAGGCAGTTTGTTTTCCGATTGCAACTACCTTCGCAACACAAGTGCCGGTCATTATCATTGTACCCTGAAAAATAATGTTGTTGGGTTCTTTTATTTCTTTGAACACGGGCAATGCCTCGCCTGTTAAAATGCTTTCATTCACCGAGAAATCATGCCCTTCCTGCATTAATGCATCAGCGGGGACAATATTGCCATCTGCAACTACAATTAAATCACCCATCACAATTTCTTCTGAAGGAATTTCCATTACACGGCTATTCCGGATAACTTGTGCCCGGGGACTGGTTAGTTTATTTAAAGCGCTGACAGCACTGCGGCTTTTGTTTTCCTGATACAATGAAATACCTGAAACAAAACATAAGGCAACAAGCATAATAATTCCTTCATTATATTCTCTCATCAAAAAATAAATCAGGCTGGAACAGACAAGAATTAAAAAAAGAGGTTCAATCACAATTTCTTTCAGAACCAACAAAAAATTACTATGCTTTTCTGGCTCTGTAATATTGGATCCAAATCGTGAACGGTTTGTTAGAACCTCCTTTTCATTTAATCCTATATAATTTTCAAATGCCATTATAAAATTTATTTGTAATGCAGGTTAAATATTTCTAATCAAAGAGGCAAGTTATTGCCTGTCCATACAGTCAGTATTAATACTAGTGTCATGTCAATCGTGAAATATCCTAAAGTCATGCTGAACTTGTTTCAG
>JAVHPR010000019.1:0-7075 GCA_036170695.1 Bacteroidia bacterium | reverse complement strand
ATAACTTAATAACCATAACAAAGTGTCAAAAATAAACTTCTGCGTAAGTCCTTAATTTAACATTAAAAAATATGGAAAAAATACTTTCTCATACTGATATTAATGGTAAAGCCAATATGGTTGATGTTGGAAACAAGCCCGACCAGTTGCGAATTGCCAAAGCCGAAGGGCAAATTTTTTTACAACCCGAAACTCTAAAATTAATTTCCGAAAATCAAATGAAAAAAGGTGATGTGTTAACTGTCGCTGAAATTGCAGGAATTCAAGCTGCAAAAAGAACTTCAGAATTAATTCCACTTTGTCATAATATAGTTTTAAATAAAATTAGCGTAAAAGCAACCCAAACTAATAACGGAGTGCACATTGTTTCTGAAGCTCATTGTATAGGAAAAACAGGAGTTGAGATGGAAGTATTAACTGCCACATCAGTTGCTTTGTTGACAATTTATGATATGTGTAAAGCAGTTGATAAAACCATGGTTATTAGCGAAATTCATCTTATCGAAAAAACTAAAAAATAATTTTATGGAAAATGAAATTATTGTTAAATCTGTAAATGTTTCAGAAAAAAAAGGAACTATAAAGAAACCTGTAAAATCAATAGTCTTATCAAATATTGGAGTTGAAGGCGATGCTCATTCAGGATTATGGCACCGTCAAGTTAGTATGTTAGCTACTGAAAGTATTATTCGTTTTGAAAAAGTAATGGGTAGAAAAATTTTACCGGGCGAATTTGCTGAAAATATAACTTCCGAAGGAATTGAGATAAAAGACACCTTACCACTTGATAAGTTTATTGGAAGTAACATTGAACTTGAAGTTACTCAAATTGGTAAAAAATGTCATGGCAGTAATTGTGCCATATTTAACGAAACAGGGAATTGTGTTATGCCAAAAGAAGGTATATTTTTGAAAGTATTAAAAAATGGAAATCTAAAATCTGGCGATTCTTTAAAATATATTCAAAAAGTATTTAGGTTTTATGTTATCACATTAAGCGATAGAGCCAGCAAAGGAGAATACGAAGATTTAAGTGGTCCACGTATTTGTGAATTGTTACAAAGCCACTTTACAGAAAAAAAACGAAAAATAAGTATTACAAATAATATTATTCCTGACGATGCTGAATTGTTAAAACAACATGTAAAAAAAGCTGTTAACGAAAATTATGATGGAATTATAACAACTGGCGGTACCGGAATTGGTTCACGAGATATTACAGTTGAAACTGTTCAACCAATGCTTCAGAAAGAAATTCCTGGAATTATGGAACAAATTCGCATGAAATATGGTTCCGAAAAACCAAATGCATTATTAAGTCGTGGAGTTGCAGGAACTATTGGTAATAGTATAGTTTATACTTTGCCCGGAAGTGTAAAAGCTGTAAATGAATATTTAACTGAAATATTAAAAACTTTCGAGCATCTTATTTATATGATGCATGGTATTGATAATCACTAAAATTCCGAAGTAAAATAAAATTTAATATCGGGAAAATTATCTTGCGAGGTTTGCAAACTAAAAGCTGAATCGGCTAAAAACACATCACGCCCATATTTATCTGTTGCTAAATATTGTTGTTTTCGGCGTTTAAAATCTTCTAATTGAACACGATTATCGCTTACAAACCAGCATGCTTTATATAACTTAATTGGTTCGTATCTGCAAGAAGCTGAATATTCATTTAACAACCTGAATTGTATTACTTCAAACTGTAATGCACCAACAGTTCCAATAATTTTACGGTTAGAGGTTTTATGAGTAAACAGTTGTGCAACACCTTCATCAGTTAATTGCTCTAATCCTTTTGCAAGTTGTTTGTATTTTAAAGGGTCGGAGTTTTCTACATATCTGAATAGTTCAGGTGAAAAACTCGGTATTCCTTTAAAATTAAGTATTTCGCCTTCAGTTAACGAATCACCAATTTTAAAATTTCCGGTATCGTGCAAACCAATGATGTCTCCGGGAAAAGCTACTTCAATAACTGATTGCTTGGCAGCCATAAATGATGTTGGATTGCTAAATTTAAACCATTTGCCTTGTCTAACGTGCATATAGTTTTTATTTCGTTCGAATGTTCCTGAACAAACTTTTACAAATGCAATTCTTGCACGATGTTGAGGATGTAAATTAGCATGTATTTTAAATACAAACCCTGAAAATTTTTCTTCGCTTGGATTCACTTCTCTTTCATTTGTTTTTGAAGGAAGTGGGTGAGGAGCGAGCTCTAAAAATGAGTTAAGTAATTCGTTGACACCAAAATTATTTAATGCACTACCAAAAAAAACCGGAGCAACTAAACCCGCTAAATATTCATCGCGATTTAATTTAGGATAAACGCCTTTAACTACTTCAATATCTTCGCGAAGTTTCTTTGCCGATGTTCCGCCAATATATTGAGCTAATTCTTTACTGTTTATTGATTTAATTAAAATAGGAACTTCTATTAATTGTTTTTCCTGTCCGCTAAATAAATTTAAACTTTCGTTGTATAGATTATAAACTCCTTTAAAAGTCTTACCCATTCCAATAGGCCATGTCATTGGACAAAGTGATATTTTTAATTTTTTTTCAATTTCATCAAGTAAAGAATAAGGGTCGAGTCCTTCTCTGTCTAATTTATTTAAAAAAAACATTGCAGGTGTGTTTCTCATTCGGCATACATTACTTAACTTCTCGGTTTGAGTTTCAACACCTTTGGCGGAGTCAATAACAATTATCACACTATCAACTGCCGATAAAGTTCGATAAGTATCTTCGGCAAAATCTTTATGACCGGGAGTATCAAGTATATTAACTTTGTAACCTTTATATTCAAAACCCATTACAGAAGTTGCAACCGAAATTCCACGCTGCTTCTCAATTTCCATGAAATCGGATACAGTAGTTTTTTTTATTTTATTCGATTTTACAGCACCGGCTTCGTGAATTGCACCACCAAACAAAAGAAGTTTTTCGGTTAATGTTGTTTTTCCTGCATCGGGATGGCTAACAATTGCAAACGTACGCCGGCGTTTAATTTCACTTAATAAATCCATTAATTATAATTAATTTGCAAAAGTAATTTATTTTAAAGACTTAAAAAATTAGTTTATATTTGCAATAATATTTATAAAAAACTAATACTTAAAATATCAAAGATTATGAAAAAAAGAATGTTTTATTTTATCCTGATGTTTACATCCTTTTCGCTCATTTTAATGACTAATTGTAAAAAGAAAAAAGATGATATTGCCAACACAATACCTGTTTTAACCACTACAGCTATTTCCGCAATTACTTCAAGTTCAGCAGCAAGCGGAGGAAACATTTCAAGCGATGGTAATGCTACTGTAACTACAAAAGGTGTTTGCTGGAGTACCAGCCCTAATCCTACAATATTAGATAGTATTACTACTATTAATGGAACCGGAACAGGAATATTCACAAGTTCAATAACCGGATTAGCAGTTAGTACTACATATTATGTAAGAGCTTACGCTACTAATAGTGTTGGAACTGCTTATGGTAATCAAGTATCTTTTTCAACTTTACCTGCTGGAGCTACTACTGTACCTATTTTAACAACTACAGCTATAACAGGTATTGCTCCAAATTCGGCAAATGGAGGGGGAAACATTTCAAGCGATGGTAATGCTACTGTAACTTCACGTGGAGTATGTTGGAGCACTTCTATATACCCAACAATTTTGGACAATAAAACATCTAATGGAACCGGAATAGGAGCATTTACAAGTTCAATAACCGGATTAACAGAAAGTACGATTTATTATGTAAGGGCTTATGCAACAAATACCGAAGGAACCGGATATGGAAATCAGTTATCTTTTACTACAATAACATCTACACCCGGCACTGTTACTGATTTTGATGGAAATGTTTACCATACTATTACAATTGGTACGCAAACATGGCTCAAAGAGAATCTGAAAGTAACACACTACAGAAATGGTGCTCCTATAACAAAGGTTACAGATAATACTGCATGGGGTACTTTAACAACTGAAGCATACTGTTGGTATAATAATGATTCTATCACAAATGGTTTGGTATATGGCGCTCTTTATAATTGGTATGCAGTATCAGATATAAGGAATATTTGTCCCGTAGGATGGCACGTACCCACTGATGCAGAATGGACAACGCTTACAGACTCTTTAGGTGGACTTTCTGTTGCCGGTGATGCACTGAAAGAAGCCGGAACAACGCATTGGACAGCTCCCAACACAGGCACAAATTCGAGTGGATTTACCGGATTACCAGGTGGTTATAGATACAGTGGTGGAAATTTTGCTGTATTGACTTATTATGAAGACTGGTGGTCATCTACACAGCAAAACTCAATTAATGCTTATCAAAGATATATTAGTTATTCATCTGCTTCGGTTACTTCATCCTCAACTAATTTAAAAGTAGGTAATGCTGTACGATTAATAAAAGATTAAAGGGGCGTTTAAAATTATGGCTAAATTGTTAAATTGTTGAATGGCTAAATAACTAAGGGGACTTCTAAAAATATAATATTCGTCATGCTGTTCCTATAATTATCGGAATTATTTCAGCATCTCTAACTGTTTGATAATAAGATTCTGAAACAAGTTCAGAATGACGTGTGGTTAATTTTTAGAAGTTCCCTAAATAACTAAATAACAATTTGTTCTTTATAGAATTTTTAGAACCGCCCTAAAGTAAAAAAAATGAACTTAGCGAAGCGATTTCATTCACCCCGTTAGATAAGCTTTTAAGAATCGTAATTGCTATAACAATAAACTATCTAACGGGGCAAGCACCATATAAAAATAAAAATATTGTGAGTAATTTTTAGAGCCCAACTTTAATAATTCAAAACTGTTATTCAAAATAATATAAATGAAAAATTACAACATTCTGTTCTGCTTTGCTTTCTTTATCATGGTAATTATCTCTGGCTGTTCAAAAAAAACCGCAAACAGACTCTCTGGAATAACAAATATTCCGAATGTTGTGTTTATTACTTCTGCCGACACTAATTCACTTACTGTTGCCGAAAAAAATGATTTAATATCACTTAAAACAGTACTCAAAGTATCGGGTATCAGATTTACTGAGATTCCTGTAAAAAGCATTCTGACAGTAAAACTATCCGGTTTCAATATTATTATTGTTCCTTTTGCTGCCGCAAAAACTTTGGATAATACAGCTCTGGACTCTGTTTTACAAGCTGTAAAATCGGGGAGTAACATTTTCACAGATGGAGGAACGTCTCTTACCGGTTTGCTTGGAATAAAACTTCAAGCTAAAACCATAAATATTACCCTCATTCATGATACACATTTTTCTAATGATACGCTTTATTGGACAACTCCCTGCGACGTACAAACCATTGACAATACTGTTCGCAACGATTCGGTACTTGCTTTCGACTTAACCACGCATCAACCAATTGCAGTTAGCGGTATTTTCGGAAAAGGACATTTTGTGAGTATCTCTACATTGTTTGACCCCAACACAACAAAAGGATATTCGCGTTTTCCATTTCTTATTGAATGGTTACAAAGTCAATTTGGTTTAGCTCGTATTGCCGAACGTAGGACAATGGAAATGTATTTCGACCCCGGAATGCGTTTCGAGCAATCGGCATCCATTGATACTCTTGCCCGTATGTGGCGGGAACGAAAAATTAAGCTGATTTATGCTGCAGGATGGTATTACAACGGTACTTATGATTATGCACCACTATTAAAAGCGTGTCATAAAAATGGCATTCAGGTATATTGTTGGCTCGAAACCCCCGAAGTTACCGAACAGATGTGGAAACAGCATCCCGAATGGCGCGAAAAAACTGCTACAGGTCGCGATGCCAATATTGACTGGCGTATGCTAATGAACCTTGCTGACGATAACTGCCGCAAACAAGTGTTTAAGGAACTCGGCGAATTTTTAATGAAATACGATTGGGATGGTGTAAACTTTGCCGAAATGTATTTTGAACCAAGTCCTGACGGTTTCGAAATTCCCAATAATTTTACTCCAATGAATTCCATTGTTCGCAATGAGTTTAAGCAACAGTCTGGCTTTGACCCTATACAACTTTTCGACCCCAAAAGTGTTAACTACTGGAAAACCAACAAAACTAATTTTCGTAAGTTTGCCGATTATCGCAAAGAACTGGCGTATCGCATAAAGGGACATTTTCTCGATTTTCTGACTACCATTAAAAACCGTAAAACCAATTTTGATGTAATGCTTACCGTTATTGATGTAAGCATTCAGCCCACCGAGTCGGACAATATTGGCGAATCTCTCGAATATACACTGACGTTATACAGGAAATATAACATTTCACTGCAAATTGAAGACCCTTCGAATTGCTGGGGCTCAAATCCTGACCGTTATGCGTTCCTTGGCAAGTTGTATCGCAAAACTGTTAAAGAAGATAACCGTTTAGTATTCGATTGTAATATTGTAAAAAGCCACGAACAAGGTTTTGGCGGATATCCTTCGGAGGTGCCGTCGGGAGAGGAACTCCGGCAGATATTCTATAATATGTCGCTATACAAAATACGTCCGGCATTTTACCCCGAAGACATTATAAATGACAACGATTTCAAAAACATAAGCACCGTACTTGCCCACGAAGCATTAATTACCGAAGAGCATGCAAACGAGTGGGAAATAAACACCCCTTTTACTATAACAGTAAACACGGGCAGGAGCGACCTTGGGTTGAAGCTCGACCAAAAACCTTGGTTTGCCGGCTCATGCGGACAGGTAATTATCCCGCAGGGCAAACACATCTTAAGTTTTGATTCGTTACAATCGCCCCTTAACACCTTTGGATTGAAACTTATTACCGGCGAATTAAAATGGGCTAAATTTTCTGAAAATAAACTTGAATTTGAATATTCTGAAGATGTTACTTCGTGTTATGCCATTTTAGACAAAAAGCCGGTCCGGCAAAACCCTCAAGGTTTAACCGAGCTTAAGCCATTGCAAAACCCTCAAGGTTTAACCGAGCTTAAGCCATTGCAAAACCTTGAGGGTTTAACCGAGCTTAAGCCATTGCAAAACCCTCAAGGTTTAACCGAGCTTAAGC
>JAVHPR010000018.1:0-27251 GCA_036170695.1 Bacteroidia bacterium | reverse complement strand
ATTACCGCCTTGCATTTTTAAGTGATACCATGGTAAACTGGTGCCCGCAATTAGGCACTGTGCTGGCCAACGAAGAAGTAAAAGAAGGTGTTTCTGAACGTGGCGGTTATCCTGTTGAACGTAAGTTGATGAAACAGTGGAGCCTGCGCATTACGGCTTATGCCGATCGTTTGTTGAATGATTTAGATGCCCTCGACTGGACAGAATCCATCAAAGAAGCCCAGCGCAACTGGATTGGGAAGAGTGAAGGGACAAGTTTAAAATTTAAGATACAAGATGCAAGAATCAAGAATCAGGATTTAGAAGATACTTTTATCGAAGTTTTTACTACCCGTCCTGATACTGTTTTTGGAGTTTCTTTTGTAACCCTTGCTCCCGAGCATGAACTTGTGGAAACGCTGACTACACCTCAACAAAAATTAGCCGTTGACGAATACATTATTTTCGCTAAAAACCGCAGTGAGCGGGAACGTATGGCGGATGTTAAAAAGATTACCGGAGTATTTACTGGTTCTTATGTAATTCATCCCTTCACGGGGAAACAAGTCCCGATCTGGATTGGAGATTATGTGTTGGCCGGTTATGGTACCGGCGCTGTAATGGCTGTCCCCGGACACGATTCCCGCGATTATGCCTTTGCAACCCATTTTGGCATCGAAAAACTGATTATCATACAACCTCCTGTTGAATGGGATTTTGAAAAAAACTCCTACGATGAAAAAGAAGGAACACTTATCAATTCTGATTTCTTAAACGGATTGGAAGTGAAAGTTGCCATCAAAAAAATAATTACTTCAATTGAAGAAAACGGATTAGGAAAAGGCAAAACCAATTTCCGCTTGCGCGATGCTGTTTTTGGCCGTCAGCGTTACTGGGGTGAGCCAATTCCGGTGTATTACGAAAACGGTATTCCGAAAGTGTTAAATGAAAATGAATTGCCTTTAGTGTTGCCGGAAGTAGATAAATATTTACCCACCGAAACCGGTGAACCGCCTTTAGCACGTGCTAAAGACTGGCAATACTCCCCCTCTCCTTCGGAGAGGGGGCAAGGGGGTGAGGTTTTTCCTTACGAATACTCCACAATGCCGGGGTGGGCAGGAAGTTCATGGTATTTTTTACGCTATATGGATGCCCATAACGAAAATGAATTTGTTTCAAAAGAAGCAGCCAACTATTGGCAAAATGTGGATCTATATATTGGAGGTGCAGAGCATGCTACGGGGCATTTATTATACATACGCTTCTGGACGAAATTTTTAAATGATCTTGGATTGATTCCTGTTACTGAACCTGCGAAGAAGTTGATTAATCAGGGGATGATACAAGGGGTATCTGAAAAAATTTGGCGATGGGTATTTGTAAAAGGATCATCATTTCCACCTGTAGTAAATGAACGAATAAGTTATTTTGAAGTTTCAGTAATAATAAACAATAACAAAATCACAAAAAAACTAAGCTCAGAAACCTCTAATATTTTTGTAAGTTCTGAATTAAGAAAAAAATATAATTCGGGAGTTGGAAGCAATGGGTTAGATTTTATTATTGCATGGACAAGCCAACAGAACGTAGATATTAATTTATTGAAAGAGACTAGATTATCATTTGACAGCAATTGTGAATTAGATATATCACAATTTTTAAATTGGAATAATCAAGACAATAATTCTGTTTTTATTTGTGAGGGGGGGTATTGGCAAAATGGATTATTCACAGAATTCTACAAGGATGGGAATGAAAAAAACAAATTTTATACAGCTCCTGAGGTTGAAAAAATGTCCAAATCAAAATATAATGTTGTAACACCCGATAAAATTGTTGAGGAACAAGGTGCTGATTGTTTACGTCTATACGAAATGTTCCTTGGTCCATTAGAGCAGAGTAAACCATGGAATACCAGTGGAATTTCAGGCGTTTCAAATTTTATTCGTAAGCTTTGGAGGCTTTACCATAATGGTGATGTTTTGAATATCAGTAATGAACCCGCAACAAAACCAGAACTAAAAACTTTACATAAAACCATCAAAAAAATAGGACAGGATATTGAGAATTTTTCCTTCAATACTTCCGTAAGCAGTTTTATGATTTGTGTAAATGAATTAACAGATTTTAAATGCAATAAACGTGAAATTTTAGAACCTCTAGCAATTCTTTTGTCCCCATACGCACCGCACATTGCAGAAGAGTTGTGGAATAAATTAGGTCATACCGAAAGCATCACTTATGCAACATTCCCTGTTTGTAATGAAGACTATTTAATTGAAAGTTCGTTCAATTACCCTATTTCATTCAATGGAAAAACCCGTTTCTTCCAGGAATACGACCGTTCGCTTTCAAAAGAGGATGTTGAAAAGGAAGTTTTAACGCTTGACCAGACTCAAAAATACCTGGAAGGAAAAGCCCCGAAAAAGGTGATTGTTGTACATAATAAGATTGTGAATATTGTGGTGTGATATTGGAAACAATCCGGGTCTTTAATGTAAATGAGCCATCGCACATATTTCGACAGGCTCAACATGACCAGCGCGCCGTCAGTCAGAGCCTGTCGAAGACTGTGGGGTGGCATTTAGCAAGAAAAGAGTCTATAATACCTGGAAGGAGAAGCCCCGAAAAAGGTGATTGTGGTGCATAATAAGATTGTGAACATAGTTGTTTAAGATCAGAAGGGAGCAGCGTTATTGATACTTTGCGAAGAATAGCATCGGGGCTGTTCAGCCAAAAAACATATTTTACCACTAAGGCACTAAGTCCACTAAGATTCACAATTTACTCTTCGTGTTTCTCCATGAACTTAGTGCCTTAGTGGTTTATTTTTGACTCAAACGAATCAATTGATAGGCAATTTTATTGAGCAGCCATGAGAATATTGCCCCTCACCCGCCAGAAATCAAATAAAAATGTTACTTTTGCAACCCTCTTAAAAAAAAAGAGACTCAAATACTTACAAAAAACTTAAATGCAAAACATTAGAAATGTTGCCATTATTGCACACGTTGACCATGGCAAAACAACATTAGTTGACAAGATTTTACATACCGGAAAACTGTTTCGTGAAAACGAAGAATCCGGAGAATTGATTTTGGATAACAATGATTTAGAGCGCGAGCGCGGAATTACCATTCTTGCCAAAAACGTTTCGGTTCGTTACAAAGGAACAAAAATCAATATTATTGACACTCCCGGTCACAGTGATTTCGGCGGTGAGGTAGAACGTGTATTAAACATGGCTGATGGTGTGGTTTTGTTGGTTGATGCATTTGAAGGAGCCATGCCTCAAACACGTTTCGTGACTCAAAAGGCCTTGGCACAAGGGAAAACAGTTGTTTTGGTTATCAATAAAGTTGATAAACCAAACTGTCGTCCGGATGAGGTGCATGATCAGGTATTTGATTTGTTCTGCAATTTAGAAGCTACCGAGGAGCAGTTAAACTTCAGAACCGTTTACGGTTCGTCGAAACAAGGCTGGATGGGTCCTGATTGGAAAAACCCAACCACAGATATTACTTATTTATTAGATCAAATCATTGATTTTTTCCCTGACGCACCGGCTTATGAAGGCACTTTGCAGATGCAAATCACCTCATTGGATTATTCGTCGTTTGTTGGGCGAATTGCTGTAGGAAGGGTATTAAGAGGAACTATAAAAGACAATATGCCGGTATCATTGGTAAAACGTGATGGCACTGTTATCAAATCCCGTATTAAAGAGCTGTTTACTTTCGAAGGACTTGGTAAACAAAAGGCAAAAGAAATAAATGCAGGCGAAATTGTTGCCATTACCGGTATCGAAGGTTTTGAAATCGGTGACACCATTGCAGATTTTGAAAATCCGGAAGGACTTACTCCTATTGCCATTGACGAACCAACGATGAGTATGATGTTTACAATCAACAATTCTCCGTTTTTTGGTAAAGAAGGCAAATTTGTTACCTCTCGCCACTTGCGTGATCGTTTATTTAAGGAACTTGAAAAAAATCTTGCATTAAAGGTGGAAGAGACCAATTCAGCTGATTCTTACCTAGTTTTCGGTCGCGGTATTCTTCACTTGTCCATTTTGATTGAAACCATGAGACGTGAAGGGTATGAGTTACAAGTTGGTCAGCCACAGGTAATCATCAAGGAAATTGACGGAGTAAAATGTGAGCCTATTGAATACCTTACAGTGGATGTGCCGGAACCGGTTTCAGGAAAAGTAATTGAGTACGTTACACAACGTAAAGGCGATTTGAAAGTTATGGAGCCCAAAGGCGATTTGATACACATCGAATTTGAAATCCCATCGCGTGGTATTATTGGTTTGCGTAATAATATGCTAACCGCCACAGCCGGAGAGGCTATTATGGCGCACCGTTTTAAAGCTTTCGAACCTTGGCGCGGGCTTATACCCAGTCGTGGAAACGGAGTGTTGATTTCCGGTGAACAGGGAACTTCTATTGCCTATTCAATTGATAAACTACAGGATCGCGGCAGCTTTTTTGTTGAAGCAGGCGACCCTATTTATACAGGGCAGGTAATTGGCGAAAATAACCGTCAGGACGATATTGTGGTGAATATCACCAAAGAAAAAAAATTATCCAACATGCGTGCTTCAGGTACTGATGATAAAACACGTATCCATCCAAAAATTACTTTCTCGCTGGAAGAAGCAATGGAATATATTCAAGCTGATGAGTACGTTGAAATTACACCAAAATCAATACGTATGCGTAAAGTGCTTTTGGATGAAAACGAACGCAAACGCCAGGAGAAAAAATTAGTTTCTTAAAGTTTTGAACCATTTACCGGGGAATGCCCATTGCAGAGATGTGATGGGCATTTTTTCGTTCGTACCCGTTTAGCAACAATTTCCTGTAATTGGAGAGAATTTATAATAAGTATTGGTATTAATTGATAAATACTAAACTCAAAGGGAGAAAGAGGTCTGAACAAATGGCAAATAAATGTCATTGTCGGTAGGAACTAAACCACTCAGTGTAGAAACTGAAAGTCTTGTACCGAGTTGCATAGCTTTGAACTAACGAACCGAAACAATAAAATTTTATCAGAGATTAATCTTTGCAGTTTGCAACCAGGTACTCACGATTCATCCGCGCAATATTTTCCAATGAAATTCCTTTCGGACATTCTATTTCGCAAGCGCCGGTGTTTGTGCAGCTTCCAAAACCTTCGGCATCCATCTGGGCAACCATGTTTTTTACACGCGCTGTTGCTTCAATTTTCCCTTGTGGTAATAATGCGAATTGTGAAACTTTTGCGGCAACGAATAACATTGCGGAAGCGTTTTTACATGTAGCAACACAAGCTCCACAGCCAATACAGGCAGCAGCATTGAAGGATGCATCAGCATCATCTTTAGGAATAGGTAAACAGTTTGCATCTTGCGCGGTTCCTGTATTTACAGAGATAAATCCACCTTTGGCCTGAATTCTTTCAAACCCGGAACGATCAACCGTTAAATCTTTTATCACGGGGAATGCCTGTGCTCTCCATGGTTCTACCACAATGGTGTCGCCATCTTTAAAGGAACGCATGTGCAATTGACAAGTGGTGATTCCTGTTTTTGGGCCATGTGCACGACCATTGATAACCATGCTGCACATTCCGCAAATACCTTCACGACAATCGTGATCAAACACAATCGGATTTTCGTTTTTACTCACAAGTTGTTCGTTCAATACATCAAACATTTCAAGAAATGACATATCGGGTGAAATATCTTTTACCGGATAGGTAATCAATTGACCTTGTTCTTTTCCACTGTTCTGACGCCAGATTTTCAGCGTTAAATTCATATTTCCACTCATTTTATAGTTATTAGCGATTAGCGAATAGTTAATAGGGGTGCTGTATTCATTAGCTAATAATTAATAAGGATCCCCCCCTATTCGCTATTAACTATTCCCTATTTCCTTTTAATTATTTGTTATTGATATTTTTTGTTGTACACTTTTAATTAATCCTTGAAGAATTTTCCCCACCTTATCTACCATTTCTAGAATCATTTTATACTTTTCGTCATTCAAATAATTTAAATTTTTTGAAATCAAAATTAATGTTTCAACTTCCATTAATGAGCCTCTTGATATCCTTAAAAATTGTAAATAATTTTTGGAAGATTCTCTTCCCCAGCCTTCTGCAATATTAGTAGGAACAGACACAACAGCACGATTCAGTTGACTAATTAATCCAAATTTTTCTTCTGGTGGAAAGATTCGGGAAATTAAATAAACCTCAGTAACCAAAACAATCGCTTTTTGCCAAACGATTAATTCCTTATATGAATTTGTCTTGCCACTCATTCTAATTCCCTATTCCTATTAACTATTCCCCATTAACTATTCCCTATTAACTATTCCCTATTAACTATTCCCCATTAACTATTCCTATTAACTATTCCCTATTAACTATTTATAACTTCTTTGGGCAATTTTAATGGTCTCGAATTTCAATTCTTCTTTATGCAATTCATACGTGCAATTTCCTTTGTTTTCCCATGCCGAAACATAAGCAAACTCGTCATCTTTACGTAAAGCTTCGCCTTCTTCTGTTTGAGATTCAACTCTGAAATGCCCGCCACATGACTCGGAACGATTCAAAGCATCCATGCACATTAACTCTCCTAACTCAAGGAAATCGGCAACACGACTGGCTTTTTCTAATTCAGGATTCATTTCATTTGCATTTCCTGTAACGCGTAAATCTTTCCAAAATTCATCGCGTAAAATGCGTATTTCCTGAATTCCTTCTTTTAATCCTTTTTCATTGCGGGCCATTCCACATTTTTCCCACATGATTTTTCCTAATCTTTTGTGGAAATGGTCAACTGATTTGCTGCCTTTTATCGCAAAGAATTTTGTTATTTGCGCCTGTACTTCATTTTCTGCAGCAACGAATGCTTCATGGGTAGTTGGGATAGGTTTTACTGCAATTTCTTTTGCTAAATAGGCACCGATGGTGTAAGGGATAACAAAATAGCCATCAGCCAAACCTTGCATCAATGCAGATGCTCCAAGACGGTTAGCGCCATGGTCAGAGAAATTTGCCTCACCTAAACAATACAATCCGGGAACTGTGGTCATTAGGTTATAATCTACCCATAATCCACCCATTGTGTAATGTACCGCAGGGTAAATACGCATTGGTACTTCATATGGATTTTCACCGGTAATTTGCTCATACATGGCAAATAAGTTACCATATTTTTCTTCTACTACTTGTTTACCAAATGCCTTTAATTGTTCGGCTGTAGGATTTTCAATACTTGCTTTTTTTGCTTGTCCTTTTCCAAAACGATCAATTGCAGCCTTGAAATCCAGGAATACAGCCATTTTTGATGCACCAACTCCGTGTCCTTCATCACAACGCTCTTTAGCAGCGCGGGATGCAACATCGCGCGGAACCAAATTACCAAATGCCGGATAACGACGCTCTAAGTAATAATCTCTTTCTTCTTCAGGTATTTCATTTCCTTTGCGGGTATCTCCTTGTTTTTTCGGAACCCAAATGCGGCCATCATTCCGTAATGATTCGCTCATCAATGTTAATTTTGATTGATGATCGCCTGACACAGGAATGCAAGTCGGATGAATTTGCGTGAAACAAGGATTACCGAAGAATGCGCCTTTTTTATGTGCTTTCCATGCTGCTGTGGCATTGCAGCCCATTGCGTTAGTGGAAAGATAAAATACATTTCCGTATCCCCCTGTAGCTAAAACAACTGCATGAGCAAAATGGCGCTCCAGTTTCCCTGTAATCATGTCACGAGCAATAATACCGCGTGCTTTATCATCAATTTTTACTACCTCCAGCATTTCATGGCGGGTGAACATATCAACTGTACCTAGCCCTATCTGACGTTGCAAGGCGCTGTAAGCTCCCAATAATAATTGTTGTCCGGTTTGCCCGGAAGCGTAAAACGTGCGCTGCACCTGGGTTCCCCCAAATGACCGATTGCTTAACATACCTCCGTATTCACGTGCCAAAGGAACTCCTTGAGCAACACATTGGTCTATAATGCTATTACTCACTTCAGCTAAACGATAAACGTTTCCTTCGCGTGCACGGTAATCGCCACCTTTAACTGTATCATAAAACAGGCGGTAAACACTATCGCCATCATTTTGATAGTTTTTTGCAGCGTTAATACCTCCTTGTGCAGCTATAGAATGTGCTCTTCGCGCTGAATCCTGGTAACAGAATACTTTAACTTTGTAACCAAGCTCCGCAAGTGATGCTGCTGCAGAAGCTCCTGCAAGACCCGAACCAACAATAATAATTTCTAAATTTCTTTTGTTTGAAGGGTTAACAAGTGCTACAGAGGCTTTATATTTTGTCCACTTTAGCTCTACACTTCCTTCTGGAATTTTACTATCTAATTTTGACATATCAAATTGTTTTATTGCTAAATATTGTTTTATTGCTAGGCATTGTTAAATTGTTACATGTTTTATTGATGAATTACTAAATTGTTTGGCTCCGGTTATTAATAATTTATCAATTTAAAAAGTTAGCTTTTCATTCGTGTATTTTATTAGCGAGTTTATTGACTTAGGTAATTTTTGAAGCTCATTAAAAATAAAATTATATTGTTCCTCATTTATTAATTTTCTAACTCTGGATTTTTCATTCCAATCCAAGCATTCCATTGCAGATGCATAACTTATTCTGTAAAACTTTATTTTATCCTTCTTCCCATATCTCCCAAAACCTTCCGCAATATTTGCTGAAACAGAATCAGCCGCAGAAATAAATTGTTCTCCAACAGTATTTTGTGCTAAATGACTAAAATTTAAAACTACATCCCAAATATGATTACTTAAGCGAAAAGAAATTTTGTACGATTCAATATCGTTCAACTTCAAAAATTTCTTTTCCTCCATTCTTTAACAATTTAACAATAGAACAGTTTAACAATTTTATTACTTAATCCAGCCCAAAAACATAACAATTGGCATGGAAGCAAAAAGCAAAGCGATAATTACAGAATATAAAATCCCGCAAGCTTTGATACAGGGCATGTATTTTTTGTGATTTAAACCGAATGTTTGAAAAGCCGATTGGAAGCCATGTAACAAGTGGTAAAATAAAGATCCTAGTCCAAATAAATAAAGGACTACAAAATACCATTGTGAAAAAACAAGTTTTAAACTTTCAAATGCATTATGCTCTTCTCCTCCCATAACAGCCACTTTGGTGGGTACCCAGAAATTTGCAAGGTGCACGATTAAAAATAGTAGCAACAATGTTCCTAACAGTCCCATGGAACGGGAATACCATTTACTGCTGACTGCCAGATTTTGAACCGCATATTTTTGCGGACGGGCTTTGTTGTTTTGTCTTGTTAAAATAGCGGCTTGAACTATATGTATAATAATGCCAAGGAACAAACCAACTTCAATGATGTGAAAAATAAAATTAGTCGCCATAAAATGGGCAATGGTGTTAAAGGTTTCACCACTGTCGTTGAAAAATATGCAAGCGTTTACGGAAACGTGTACAACTAAAAATATAATTAAAAATAAGCCGGTAAAGCCCATTAAGAACTTTTTTCCGATGGATGATGTTAAAAATTTTGGTGATGTATTACTCATAATGGTAGGATTATATTGTTCATTTTTTTATTGCGGCGCAAATGTATAATTCAAAACGATTCCTATCAAATAAAATAGGTTTTTATTATTAACTTTTTGCCAAAAAGCACCTATAACTCTCAGAACAAGCCTTGTTTGGTTTCTAATTTATAATCGTTTTAAATTGTTGTTTTTTGGCGATTCTGTACTATTTTTTTGTATACAGAGAGCAGGAGTTTTTTTATCTCGTGAACTCTCATTAGCTTACCTCGGGGGGGGATGAAATTAGTTTTTGTTGTTTCTTTGCCACAGATTCCGCAGATTTCACAGATATATCTGCGTTAATCTGTGAAATCTGCGGGAAATATTATACCGATACCTCGAGGTCTGCCTCGGAGTTATTTATTCGCAATGCTAATCAAGCCTATAAATAATGTTGTGTGATAAGCTCTGGGTGACAACACACGATTTTGAAAAAAGCCACGTTAATTTTTTACAATTTCTTTATTCGGATAATATTTCCAAACTTTGTTGTCCCAAATTAAAATTGATTTATGAAATATTTACCTGTTAACTCGCAATTGTTTATTGAAAATCGCAAACGTTTTGCTAAAAAATTAAGCCCAAATTCCCTGGCCGTTTTCAACTCTAATGATTTTATGCCTACCAGCGCGGATGGTTCAATGATGTTTATTCAAAACACTGATATATTTTATCTCTCAGGCATTGATCAGGAAGAAAGTATTTTGGTGATTTTTCCGGATGCGGAAGAGGTGGGGAATCGTGAAATTTTGTTTCTTAAAGAAACTAACGAACATATTGCTATCTGGGAAGGCCATAAATACACTAAAGAGGAAGCTACTGCTACATCTGGCATCAAAAAAATTCATTGGATGAAAGAATTCCCAATGGTTTTTAAGGCATTAATGTGTGAGGCTAAGAATGTATATTTGAATACCAACGAACACCTTAGGGCAACCATAGAAGTTGAAACACGCGATGCGCGTTTTATAAAATTCTGCAAGGAGCATTATCCTCTGCATAGTTATAATCGTTCTGCACCTATAATGCATAACCTGCGTGCCATCAAATCGAAATACGAAATAGAACTGATGCAAAAGGCATGTAACATTACGGAAAAAGGATTTCGCAGATTATTAGGCTTTCTTAAACCGGGTGTTATGGAATATGAAATGGAGGCGGAATTAATACATGAATTTATCCGCAACCGTTCACGTGGCTTTGCATACGGGCCTATCATTGCATCGGGTTCAAACGCCTGCGTATTGCATTATGTTGATAACAATAAAGAATGCAAGTCGGGAGATATTGTTTTGCTTGATGTTGCAGCTGAATACGGGAATTATGCCAGTGACTTATCACGTTCATTGCCTGTAAGCGGAAAGTTTAGTCCTCGTCAGAAAGCGGTGTATAATGCAGTGTTACGTGTAATGCGTGCTGCAATAAAAATGCTGGTAGTTGGCAATAACATTGCCGATTATCATAAAGCAGTTGGTAAAATAATGGAGCAGGAATTAATCAGTTTGGGATTGTTGGATAAAAATGAAGTAAAGAAACAAAACCCGGCATCGCCTTTGTATAAAAAATATTATATGCATGGCACTTCTCACTTTTTAGGTTTAGACGTACACGATGTAGGTAGCAAATATCGCACATTTGAAGCCGGAATGGTTTTCACTTGTGAGCCGGGTATTTATATTCCGGAGGAAAATTTAGGAATTCGTTTAGAAGACGATATTTTGATCACTGAAAAAGGCCCTGTTAATTTAATGGCAAACATTCCTATTGAAGCGAATGATATTGAAAAATTAATGGCTAAATAATTCCTTTACATACCTCAATCGTTGGATTCCGATAAAAACAATTCAGAAATTTGTTACGTATCGAATCCCCTTACTAATGGTTTCATAGCTTAGACGACATTAGTCTTATGGAATACATTGTATTCAATGGCATAAATAAAATATATGTCGTCTAAGTTATGCATTTATTAGTAAATAGGTATGATTTTCATTGGGTTCACACAAATCGGAAAACTTCAATCATTTAGCGTTGATTTTAATTCATGAAACGAATTCCCTTCCAATTTACACCTTTACCAAATAACTTAGCTGTACAAAACCCTGAGTAAGGATGGAAGAAGCAAGAAATGCTTCTCGAATAATTAGATAGATGCAGTTTGTCAACCCACATTAATGAAAACAAAAATTGCTCGTATGAGAACATTATTTTTTTCTGCCATTTTAATACTTAGTATATCTTTTAAGGGGCATGCACAGGCCGATCCCGCGCAATCCATTAATTTGCTGGACGAAATTTCTGCCGCTGATACGGGTAGTACGACATTGCTACCGCCGAAAATGTTGCCTACTCAACGCTTGTTGTGGGGAAAAAGAGGGCTCATGCGTAATTCAGATTATTTTGAATTGACTCCAATAAAACGACAAAGAGAATTAAAAATAAGGAGAGATATGTTGGTTTCGCATCAGATACTTGGAATGGCTACATTGGGAGCAATGGTGGCTCAGGGAATCGTTGGTGCCAAATTATACAGTGGAAACAGAGGGTTAGTAGACGCCCATGAAGCTTTGGGCGCACTTACTAATATTTGTTACTTTACAACAGCAGCTTTAGCCTTTTTTGCTCCCCCAAAAATGCTTAATGAACGGAAGGGATATAGCAGTATAAGGATTCATAAAGCTTTGGCCGTTATTCATTTGTCAACCATGATAGCCACGAATATACTTGCAGGGCAGCTAGAATCAAACCCTGCTCTTCGTCCGTATCACAGGGCTGCGGCTTATACCGCTTTTGGCTCATTTGCGGCAGGCATGATTATAATTAAATTTTAAAAAAAACGCTATGAAAAAACTAATATTATTGGCCGCCACTGTATTATTAAATACAGCAGTTTATTCTCAGGAGAAAACGCCGGTTAAATTGCCCTGCGATAAGAAACTATCCACAATCACTTATTCCATGAATCACCCTTTACATTCATGGACAGGCGAAAATAAAGATGTAACATCGGTAATTTTAACTGATGAAAACAGGAGTGTTATCACACAAGTGGCTGTTTTAGTGAAAATCTCATCTTTTGATACTAAAAATGCAAATAGAGATTCCCATACCATGGAAGTAACGGAGGCGTTAAAATACCCTGCAATAAGTTTTTCAAGTACTTCGATCAAGCAAGTTGGCAATAAACTCGCAGTAACAGGAACCTTGGGCTTTCATGGAGTCAGCAATGTAATTTCTTTTGAAGCCGAAAAAAACAGTGTTAATAATAAAGTCGAAATTAAAGGCAGTTTCATTATTAAAATGACTCAGTATAAAATTGACCCTCCTTCAATGATGGGAGTTGCCGCTGATGATGATATAAAGATTGCTTTTTATATGATTTATTAGGAATATTCATTATATATTTATGCTATTAAAATTGTTAAAAACACTTATTGGTTCTGGGTTCTTAATTTTTTTTAAAATCATAGCATGAAAAAACTTTATGTTTTATTAGTTTGTACCGTATTATGCATTAACACTTTTGCTACTCATAATAATTGCGGGGAAATCACGTATACAAATCTTTCAGGACTTACTTATAAAATCAGGGTAGTTACTTACACTAATGCAGAGCCTAATACAACCGAAGCTGACCGATGTGAGTTGACAGTGCGTTTTGGTGATGGAGATAACGCCATAGCTCCGCGTGTAAATGGTGCAAGTACGATGCTTTGCCCTCCTAATGGTGATGGTGAATTAATTGGTTCGTTTATAAAAAAAAATATTTACGAAATTACTCATACTTATTCAGCATACGGACTATTTACAATTTCCATAGAAGATCCAAACCGTAGTGTGGGAATTTGTAATATTCCCAATTCTGTAAATCAGCCTTTTTATCTTGAATCAACTTTAGCAATTGAACCCTCCATTGGATCAACCAATTCTCCGCAGTTTATTGCTCCACCTATTTTTAGTGCAATTGCGGGTTCAACCTACACTCAAAATGTTACAGCTTACGATTTGGATGGTGATATGCTGAGATATGAACTTGTTCCATGTAAAGGAGCCGGGGGGCAGTCAATAATTGGTTATTCATACCCTGCCGGATTATCCGTCGATAGCATAAATGGCGAAATTAAGTGGAACGCACCAACATTGATATGTAAATATAATTTTGCAGTTAAAGTTAAAAAATGGAGAAACGGGATCATGGTTGGTTATGTGATTCGTGATTTTCAAGTTAATTGTATTTCAGACTATGATAGTTGCAATTTTTCAGGAAATACAAATTGGAATATTAATTCTAATGGGGAATATGCTTATGCAATTGCTGCGGGTGACAGTATTCAGCTTAATTTGAATTTTTCCGCAACAGGAAGCAATTTCAATCTGGAAGCATTTAGCGATGCATTTTTCCCGGCGAACCCTGCGTTGTTTTCAAAAACCACTTCGGCTGATACCGTCTATTCAATGTTTAAATGGAATACAAATTCATCGAATGCAAGACCATCACCATATATTATAACCTTTCGGGGTTCTTTCGGTACTACCAGCAAATATCAGAAAGATGTTACACTAATGATATGTGTATTTGATAATTTTTCCACGCCCTGCTTTGCATATACCGGCGTGAAAAAAGATCCAAAGAACGCACAAAAGATTTTGCTTTACCCCAACCCCACGAGCGATAAAATTTTTATTTCAAAATTAAATAATGAAACAGGAAGCACATTATTTGTTTTTGATATAACAGGCAGATTGATTAAAAATGTTTGTTTAACAGGCAGTTCGCCTGAAATTGAAGTAGCTGACCTTAGAGATGGATTTTATACGTATGAAATTTTTTCAAACAAACTTAGTATTGCAAAAGGTAAGTTTGTAAAAAACTAATGCGCTTCCAGCCAGTTTCTTCCAACACCTATCCCTACCTCCATTGGAACTTTTAAAGTTGGAATAGCATTTTTCATGCGGTTTTCAATAATTGATTTTGTCAATTCCAGTTCATCACGCCATATATCAAAAACCAACTCATCATGTACCTGTAAAAGCATTTTCGATTTTAAATTTTGAGCTTTAAAATCATGATGAATATTAATCATGGCTATTTTTATCATATCGGCGGCACTGCCCTGAATGGGAGCATTAATAGCATTACGTTCAGCAAATCCACGAACATTATTGTTGTTGGAATTGATGTCGCGCAGGTATCGCCTGCGTCCCATGATAGTTTCCACATAGCCTTTTTCCCTTGCAATTAAAATGCTTTCATCCATATATGCTTTGATGCCGGGATATTTTGAAAAATAATTTTCGATAATTTCTGCTGCTTCTTTTCGAGGAATATTTAATCGCTCCGAAAGTCCGAAAGCCGATATTCCATAGATGATTCCGAAGTTTACCATTTTCGCATTCCGGCGCATATCAGAAGTTACATCTTCTAAGTTCACATTGTAAACTTTTGCTGCCGTTGCTTTGTGGATATCCAATCCCGATTGAAATGCCTCAATCATCCCTTCATCATTACTCAGCTCGGCAATAATACGTAATTCTATTTGCGAATAATCTGCGGACAATAAAATATAATTTTCATCACGCGGAATGAATGCTTTCCTTATTTCCCTGCCTCTTTCGGTACGGATTGGAATGTTCTGCAAATTCGGGTTATCGGAACTCAAGCGTCCGGTAACGGCAACTACCTGGTTATAGGAAGTATGAACACGACCTGTGCGGGGATTAACCAATTCAGGCAAAGTATCAACGTACGTATTTTTTAATTTCACTAATTCACGATAGTCCAGAATTTTTCCGACGATTTCATGTTTTCCCACCAATTTTACCAATATTTCTTCCCCGGTTGCATACTGCCCGGTTTTTGTTTTCTTTGGTTTTTCAACGATACGTAATACCTCAAATAAAATTTCACCTACTTGCTTTGGCGATGACACATTGAATGGCGTTCCTGCCAGTTGCTGGATTTCAGATTCCACTATTAAAATATCTTTTTTTAATTCAACCGACAATTCTTTTAAAGCATTTTTATCCAGGGCAATACCTTCCGCTTCCATTGCAGCTAAAACAGGAATCAAGGGAATTTCAATTTCTTCAAATAGTTTTTTGGTATGCGCCTCCGTTAGCATAGGATCAAAAATGTTTTTAAGCTGCAATGTAATATCGGCATCTTCGCCCGCATATTCCTTAATTTCTTCCAACGCAACGCTGCGCATCCCTAATTGATCTTTTCCCTTTTTACCAATCAGTGTTTCAATGGATACAGGTGAATAATTCAAATACGTTTCGGCAAGTACATTCATATTATGTCGCATTTCAGGCTGAATAAGGAAATGCGCGACCATGGTATCAAATAATTTCCCTTTGATTTCAATGTGATACCGTTTCAAAATAGCCATATCGAACTTTATGTTTTGTCCGATTTTACTGATGTTTTCATTTTCAAACAAGGGTTTAAACTCATTTACCAATGTTTGTGCGTCATCAAAATTTTCAGGAAATGGAATGTAAAATGCCTCGGAAGTTTTATAAGCGAATGATATACCAACCAATTCAGCCAGATTAACATCTAATCCGGTTGTTTCAGTATCAAAACAAATTTCAGATTGATTATTCAGTTCAATAATCAGTTGTTCCCGTTTTTCTTTGGTATCAATTAAGTGATAGGTGTGTGGGGTGTTGGTAATAGAAGCCCCTCCCGACCTCCCCGAAGGGGAGGGGATGCTTCCCGCTATGCCATCTGTTGGGCTTGTGTGTTGGTTCTCCTCCCCGGAGTTTATCCCGATGAAAGAGGGAGGGAGGTCGGGAGGGGCTGTTTCTTCTTGAGCAAACAAATCAGTTTGATCCGGGTTTGATTTTTTTATTGCCGGGCTTTTGAGTATTGGAACACCCTCCCCTTTGGGGAGGGCAGGGGAGGGGCTGGTTGGGCTGGTTAGGCTGAGGTTCATTTGCTCTGCTAACCTTCTGAATTCAAGTTCATTAAATAGTTCCTTCAGTACCTCCCTGTTAGGCTCTTCCATCTCTAATGCTTTTTCATCGAATTCTATCGGCACATCGCAGATGATAGTCGCAAGCCATTTCGATTGGATTGCTTTATCTACGTTTTGTTCAACCTTTTCCTTTAGTTTTCCTTTTAACTTATCGGTATTTTGCAATAAATTTTCAATGCTTCCAAAATCCTTGATAAGTTGTATGGCTGTTTTTTCGCCCACTCCCGGTATACCGGAAATGTTATCCACCTTATCGCCCATCAATCCCAAAATGTCAATGAGTTGATTTACATTTTCGATTTCCCACTTTTTACAAACTTCTTTTACTCCCATTATCTCTACCCCGTTTCCTAAGCGCGCCGGTTTGTAAATAAAAATATTGTCCGAAACCAACTGTCCAAAATCCTTGTCGGGAGTCATCATATAGGTAATAAACCCTTGTTGTTCGGCTTTTTTGGCCAGGGTGCCAATTACATCATCTGCTTCATAACCGTTTGAATATAAAACCGGGATATTAAACCCTTCAATCAATTTAATGATATAAGGGATAGAGGCAGAAAGATCCTCTGGCATTGATTCACGGCCAGCCTTATATTCAGCAAATTCAACATGGCGGACAGTAGGCTCTGGAGTATCAAAAACAACAGCAATATGCGATGGCTTTTCTTTTTTCAGAACTTCCAGTAAGGTGTTAGTGAAGCCCAATACAGCCGAAGTATTTACGCCTTTTGAATTGATTCGGTGATTATTGCTGAAAGCAAAATATGCACGATAAATGAGCGCAAAAGCATCCAGCAAAAAAAGTTTTTTTTTATCTTCTGACATTGTGTTTTGAAATTATTTTAAGTTATCAATGGTTCGGTAGTTTTTTTTAAGTATGGACTAAAGTCCTTGTGTTCATTGGTTTTTTTTGTAACCCCGCCTTTAAAGACGGGGTTATTAAAATGTTTCTAATAAAGGGCTTTAGCCCTGACGATTTAAAAAGTACCGAAGTATTGTTTCATAAAAGTAACAGAAATATAAAGCTAACATTATTATTTTTTTAATTGAGAAGATTTTTATTAATTAAAAAAAATTGGTGAATGTTTGCTAAATTTGGTCAATAATATTTTTCCTTTGAAAAGATTCCCTCATCTTCTTTTTTTACTTGCTTCCCTAAGCATTATCAGCTGTAATAAATGCTCACACGAAAAAACTAAAACAGTTGTTTTAGTTGCTGATCCTGAACGTGTGAATGAAGAGGTTGCTGAATTACTCGAAAAGCAACTAAGCGATTTAGATACTTCAAAAATACTTGTAATTGAGCACGACAGCCTTTTTGCATCTAAATTAATTGTTGAAATCTACAGAGAAAACAATTTTCAAGCTATTTGGAGTGATAAAGGAATGCACAACAAACAAAGTGATTCTCTTTTCGCTCTGATAAAAAGTTCTGACGAATATGGCTTGATTGCAAATGATTACCATTTCAGTAAAATTGCCCGATTAAGAAAGACTGAGCGAGATCCCAAAACAAAAAAGTTTGATGCCGTAAAAATTTCAAACGAGGAGATGCTTTTAACAGATGCTTTTTTCACATTTGCTGTGCATGTTAATAAAGGAAGGTTGAACGTGGACAGCCTTATTCGGGAATGGAAATTAGCAAAGTTGATAAGCCCCTCAGGACCATTTGAAAAGAGGAGTTGTGTTAGTTTGGTTGGTGTTTTAAATGATGCAATAGAGCGAAATAACATTCGTGCAGCAATTGACTCATTGGAGCCCAAAAACGTGCAATATCAGGCATTAAAGCAGGCATTGAAAAACTTTAAATTCGAGTTCAGGAATTCTGATTGGGACAGCCTTGCCACCCGTAAATCAGATACGCTGACCTTTAATAAACGATTAAAAAAGCGCCTTATCGCAAGTCATGATTATGCTGAAATACCAGGAAATTCTGATTCCACAAAGTTAGTAAAGGCGATCAAAAATTTTCAGTGCCGCCATAATCTGAATCAGGATGGGAAAGTGGGAAAGCTTACTTTTAAAGCTTTACAACAGACCAAACAAGATTACATTCATCAAATACAGATGAATATGGAACGCTGGCGATATTATTATTCACCTTATGAAAAACAGTTTGTCTGGGTTAATATCCCGAAATATGAAATGCGTGTAATAGAAGAAGATACGGTGGTAATGAGGTCGAGAGTAATCGTTGGCCACCCCGATCATCGGACACCTCTGCTAAAAAGCACCATTCGGTATTTTTTAATTTATCCCTATTGGACTGTCCCACTTACCATTGCTACCAAGGAGATATTGCCAATATTAAAACGTGATACATCCTATTTACGCAAAAAAAACTTTGAGGTGCTCGACAGGTATAACAGAGTAATTGACACAGCCATTAAATGGAAAAGGTATTCAGAAAATTATTTCCCATGGAAACTGCGTCAGCGAACGGGAGAGGACAATTCCCTTGGCATTTTAAAATTTAATTTCGAAAATAAATATGGTGTTTATTTGCACGATACTGATAAACGGGGATTATTCAACAGGGAAATGCGCGCCATGAGTCACGGTTGTGTGCGTTTGGAGAAATTTATGAATTTTGCACAATTCCTTATTCGTGGCGATAGTCTTACTTATCCGATAGATTCACTAAAAAAAGATTTGACAAAAGAAGTGCAAAAATATGTGTACCTCAAACGCCCGATAGCTATATATATCAACTATTTTACCGCAGAGGTGGATGATAATAATGAATTATTTTTTTTCATTGATGTATATAAACGGGATGAAAAAATGTTGAAAGCGCTTGGTAACTGATTAGTACCTCGTCATCTCATAAAACTAAGTTATTCTTTTAATCTCATCCGTTTTTTTTACAATTTCAGCAATGACATTGTCTAATTCATTGGTGGCAACTTTAAGTCGTGAAAGCACTTCTGAATTTATTGGATCGTTCGGGTTGCTGAAATTAAACAAGCCTATTAAACCGAGTAAATTAGCAACAGGCCTGCGTACCTGGTGTGATTGAAGGAAAGCAATTTCAAAAAGTTTTTCGTTTTGAAATTTTAATTTCTCATCGGTAATTATCTTTTCTTTCTTTTCTTCTGCTTCCTTCATAGCGCGGTTGATTTTTGGAATTAAAGAAAATAATTTATCTTTCAATGCGTAATCTGTAACACCCTTTTTAATGAGCTCAACAGCTTTTTCATCACCTATTGCAGACGAAACAATAATGAAAGGGAGGTCAGGAGTAATTTCTTGTTTTATGTCGAAAGCTGTTTCTCCGTCAAATGCGGGAAGATTATAGTCGGATAATATTAAATCCGGTTTGAAATTTCGAAGCGCATTTTCGTATGCTTCACGGGTTTCAACAAGTTCTGAAATAAAAGTAAATCCGGATCTTTTTAATTCACGCACCAGTAAATCGGCATCACTTTTAGTGTCTTCAAGGATTAAAATTTTTATAGTTGTGTCCATAATTTGTATGGTGAGTTTTGTATATATATTATTGCTGTGCTTGATTTAACAGCATCCAATACAATTCAAGCTTACTGATTAACATAAAAAAATTATCACTTTCTCCCGGTTTTTAGTGCCCGTATCGTAAATGTTCATCATCCATGCCGTCTTCCACAAATTAAATTACTATCAGGATTTTGTATTAATTTTTAATCTACTGTTGAGTTAATTATAAAAAGACGTAATGTCATGTCGAGTTTTGACGAGACATCTTTTTTTAATGAAAAAGATTCCTCCACAAGGTCGGAATGACATACAATACGTCAAAGTAAATTTAACTTAACACTACTATTCAATGTGGTAAAAAAAATCAGTAATAGCATAAATAGGGTATACCTCAATCTGATCATATTTTGCGAAATTTTCATTTGAAAATCTAAATCCTTTTTTTACTTTTTTTTCTTTCATAAAAATAAATAAACTCTGCATCGAGCCTTTGGTACCCGACTTTACTTCTATTGGGAGTATGGTTTTGTTTTTCTGAATCAAATAATCAATCTCCGCATTACTACTGGCAGTCTCTCTTTGCCAATAAAACAATTCAGCTTGTTGGTAACAGCCCATTGATTTTATTAATTCCAATCCAACACTTAATTCGGCTACAGCTCCTTTATTAATTAAATTAAATTCATCTTCAAACAAAATATCTTTTATTTCTAATCCAACTATCCTCTGAAATATTCCAGTATCATAAATCAGCATCTTCCGCTTTTTTATATCCCCTTCAGCACCCAAGGGAATGCCATTGGAGGAACTATGCGTAACAGGTATTACCAATCCTGCCATTATCAATAATTCTACGGCCTCTTTTATTTGTTTGTGGCCAGATTCTGAATGAACCTTTGCATACACAAATTTACCACCCATCTGATTTGAGATCGCCTGAAAAACTTCCGTTAATCTCACTGTTGAAACTCGTTTTTTATACTTGCTGAAATCAGCTTTTAATGATAGTATTAAATCATCAATAATTCTCTGACATAATTCGATATTTTTATTTGTAATGTATTCGCTGACAACTTCCGGCATTCCTCCTATTACCAGAAAAACTTTGTAATATCTCAGCAGTTTATTATGTACCGCTTCACTAAGAGGTTTATCGCATGATGCTTTTTCTTTTATTTCTAATAATCTATCCTCTCCTGAGGCAGATAAGAATTCATTAAAAGAAAAGGAATTTACAAATAATGATCGCACCCTTCCGACACCAAATGAGGGCAACTCATTTAACGCAAATTCAAGCAATGAACCGGCAGCAATAACATGAAGTTCAGGATATTTCTCATAAAAAAACCTCAAAGAGGATATAGCTGGCAGGCATTGCTGAATTTCATCAAAAAACAGCAATGTTTTTCCTGGTTCTATTGGAGTTTTAAATAAAACTGACAAATCGTTACATAACTCTTTTGGAGATAAATCGCCCTTAAATAAAAAATGTACCTGCCTATGTTCCTCGAAATTTACTTCTATATAATTATCAAAATGTTTGGACAGTTGCCTGACAGCCGTAGACTTTCCAACCTGACGAGCTCCTCTTAAAATTAAAGGTTTGCGATTTGTTTTTTCATGTTTCCATGCCAGCAATTCCGAATCAATTATTCTTTTTAAATACATTTATTTCCGTTTTTCACAGGCAATGTTACTGTTTATTTCTTATTTTTCACAGGCAATATTGTTAAATATTTCCGTTTTTCACAGCCTGTGAGGCGCGAAAGTTTGATGGATATATTTTGCCCGAAATTATCAGTTTAGTGTAATTATTGCCGGTAAGCTGAAATAAAAACAAGTGCCTTCGTTTATTTTTGATTCGGCCCAAACGGTTCCAGTATGCTTTTTTATTATTTTTTGAACAATCGCTAATCCAATACCTGTCCCTTCAAATTCTTCCTGAGAATGCAAGCGCTGAAAAACCCCAAACAATTTATCATAGTATTGCATATCAAATCCTGCTCCATTGTCCTTCACATAATAAACAACAAGTCCATCTTTAAGGAACGAACCGATTTCGATAATTGTTTTTGGTTTACGTTTCGAATATTTTACTGCATTTGAAAATAAATTAACCCATACTTGTTTTATTAATTGCGGATCGCCTATTGCAGGCAGTAATTCATGTAAAGTAAAATTAATTTCATTTGAATTTCCAATCATTTCTTCTTCTCTTACTGAATTAACCAATGCCGTCATGTTTATTTCAGAAACGTTCAAGTCCTTTTTTCCTAATCGTGAAAATGCCAGCAAAGCATCAATGAGTTCGCCCATTTTTTTCGAATTGTTCTTAATCGCATTCAGCGACTTCTTGCCGTCTTCATCACAAGTGGCATAATAATCTTCTTCCAGAATTTTCGCATACCCGTTTATTGCTCTTAAAGGTGCACGCAAATCGTGTGAAACGGAATAAGAGAATGATTCTAATTCTTTGTTTATATTAATCAATTCTTCTTCTGCCTTTTTGCGTTTGGTGATATCCAGAAAGGAAACAACCGCACCTGTTATTTTCCCATCATAGAAAATAGGATGTGACCAGTATTCCACTGGAAAACAGATACCATCTTTGCGCCAGAATACTTCCTTGTCGTTATAGCCATTTTCTCCAATCCTCATGGTTTTGTAAATAGTACATTCGTCTATGGAAAAGGGCCTGCCATCGATATGCGCATAATGTATAAGACGGTGCATGTTTTGGCCGATCAGTTGGTCGGAACTCTCATACCCAAGCATTTCCAAGCTAGACGGGTTAAAAAATGTACAATTACCTTCAGTATCAATTCCATATATTGCTTCCGCCGTGGAGTTTAATAAAAGGCGAATACCCTCTTCGCTTTTCTTCAGATTTTCTTCTGCAATTTTATTTTCAGTAATATCCTGAATAGTTCCAAATAAGCGAATTGGGGTGCCGTCATTGTCAAAATCAAAGTCAACTTCAGAGAATGCATAAATTACTTTCCCATCTTTTCTTTTAATGCGGTAATTAAATTTGCACGCTTTCTTAGTTGTTAAAATTTCATTTATTTTCTCATGAACAAAAATCATATCTTCGGGATGGATACAGGTGTATAACATCTCACGCGATGGAATAACTTCATTTCTATCAAGCCCCAGAATATGGAAAGTCTCATCCGACCAGGTACTTATTTTAGTAGCTAAAATAACATCCCAATTCCCTAAATGAGCGGTTGCCTGAGCTTCCTTTAGTTTTAATGCAGTACTTTCTAATTTCTGTTCAGCATTTTTGCGTTCAGTAATATCTATCCGAAAGGCGAGATATTGAAATGGATTCCCTTGTTCATCTAGGAAAGGAATAATGTTCGTATCCACCCAGTAAATACTTCCGTCTTTAGCTTTATTTTTCAGTTCCCCATTCCATATTTCCCCATTTGTAATTGTTACCCATAAATCCCTGATAAATTCTTTAGGATGGTAACCGGAACTTATAATGCGGTGATCCTGTCCGATTAATTCCTTACGCGAATATTTTGAGATTTTGCAGAAATTATCATTAACATATTTTATGATTCCTTTTGAATCAGTGAAGGCTACAATAGCCGTTTCATCCAGGGCATACTTATAATCAGCCAGATCCTTTATACTTTTCTGCAATAAAGTTTCTGCAAGCTTTTGTTCAGTAATATTATTAATAAAAACTAATAATATTTTCTGAGAAGATATGAAAACTGTACTAATAATAACATCTATTATTTTCCCATCCGCACAGCGATGTTTTGTTTCAAAACGATCCTGTCCATGCGCAACAATTTTTTCAATATGTTCCCGTGTATTATCTGATGATTCAGTTGCTTCTAAATCAGGAATGCGCATGGTTAGTAATTTTTCTTTTGAATATCCTGTCATGGAGCAATAGGCATCATTCACTTCCAGAATACGCCCTAGGGTATCGGCAACCCAAAATCCGTCAAGAGATGTTTTTATTAACGATTCGTAACGTTCATTGCTTTCCTGCAACAATTTTGATGATTCAAATTTTTCTTTGTAAAAACGCAGTTTCCTCTGTCTCCAGATAAAACCAACGCTCAAACCCAGGACAACAATAATAAAACATATCAAAAATATCAATACGCGAAGCGTTTCGTGCAATGAACTCAAAGCTTCCGATTCATCCATTCTTGCCACCATAAACCAGGGAGAACCGTGTATGGTGCGAAGAGCTGCAATAACATGTACCCCTCGGTAATCAATGTCATCCACAACGCCCTCAATTCCCTGCGCAGCTTTAATTCCAGGAACAGCAGTTTTACTATCCATCGAAATCCGTAACTTTAATGGAGCATCGGGTTTGGATTTTAAACGGTTAAGAATAATAATGTCGTTTCCTTCGCGCCTCAAAATAACTGTTTCGGATGTTTTGTTTGGAATAGGCCAGTTTTGCAGGGTAGGATAAAGATAAGTTTCGGGGTTCATTCTAATATCAACAAATCCAAGAATAGTTTTGTTATCGTTACGGTCAAGAATGGGGATCAATATTTTTAGGAAAATCTGTTTTTTCACATCATTCAGATAGAAATCTTCAAACACTATTTTACCTGCCATCAGCGAATCCATTGAATGGGGAGAAACATAAGATTTACTGCGTTCGATTCCATCCGAGATTATTATTTTTTTTATAAATTTTAGATCTTCAAGAAAAACGCCATCAAAAGCTCCTGAATGATCAATTATCCCCATCCAATTCTTAATCTCTTTTGAAGCTGCACTATCGTCCGGGTTTTGAAAATAGCGTTTTATCAATGCGGAAAAAGCCTTGTTCCCATGAAAAAGTTCAGCATCTGCTAAACGCTCATTACGCCAATGAATAATTTCATGGACTTTCATATCTGCAATAGATGAAAGTTCCTGACTTATTTGTTTTTTATAGCTTTTTTGGGCAAACTTATAATAGAAATAGCCGGAAATGATTATTAAAAGGGAAAGAACAAGGAATGTAGTTATAATATATAATTTAGATGTTTTCATTTTTACGTTTTTATTATTTGGATATTTAATCCGGCTCAGCGTATTCCTGAATCAATGTTGTTTTTTCAGAAGCCCTCGCACATATTTCGATGCTTCGACAAAAGCTCAGCACAGGCTTAGCTCAATATGACTTGCGCGCCGTCAGTCTGAGCTTGTCGAAGACTTTGGGCAGATAATATACATTAGAAAAAACTCTTTAAAAAACGACATTATTCCTAAATTGTTAAAATTTTCAAACATGATTTTCAGGGTATTTGAATTCCTAATAGTAATACATCATCTACCTGCTCTTTGCTGCCTTTCCACTCATCAAAATAATTTGTTATAAATTCCTTTTGTGCATCCATAGACAAATCGGCAGATTGAAGCAGTATTTCTTTAAAGCGTTTAATCATTATTTTTTTTCCTGTTGCAAAATGAAATTGATCAACGTATCCATCAGAAAAAAAAACCTGTCACCGGTTTTAGGCACACAAAGCCATGTCCATTCCATCGGGAAGCGAAATTTTTCCATGTTTAAATATTTTTTGAACCTGTTTTTTTCAATCTGTGCAAAATTGCAGATGGTTGAATTATTTTTTTAATATTAACAGCTTCGTTAAGCAAATTATTTCCCATCATAGCTAATAGCGCTCCCGGAACACCATGCCCGGTACAATCAGCAATAGTGAAGAAAATTTCACTTTCTCTTTTTTCAAACCAGTAAAAGTCGCCACTCAAAATATCTTTTGGCTGAAATAAAATAAACGATTCGGGAAAGATGTCACTTAACATGGCAATATCGGGCAGTGTGGCATCCTGAATTATTTTCGCATAATTAATGCTATCCTTAATATCCTTATGCGCAATTTCTAATTTTTTGTGTAAAACCTCGACTCTTTTTTTGCTGACTACATGTTCAATGGCGGATGGCAAACGCAAAAGATTTTCTTTGAGGATATAGTCGTCAATCCCTTCCTTGGCGTATTCGGCAAGAAGTTTTTCTGATACCGTTCCGGTAACTAAAATAAACGGAATTTGCTTTTTCTCTTTTTTCAGAATATGAAAAGCTTCCATACCGCTAAACTGGGGAAGGGCATTATCCGCTATTATTAAGTCGGGATTATTATCCTTTATGGAATTAATAAAAGCCTCTTTCTGCCAGACTCTTGTATGGAAAAAATCAATTTTTTCTTTCTTCAGATGCCTGATCAGCAAATCAGCATCTGATTCAGAATCCTCAACCAAAAGTATATTTAGTTTTGGGTACATTAATGAGGAGCTTGATTTAACAGCATCCAATACAAGCCAAGTTCGCTAACGGCTTTAAAAAATTTTTCCCCTTCAACCGGTTTTACGATGTAACTGTTTACGCCAAGTTCGTAACAGCGTTTAATATCAGGATCTTCTTTTGAGGATGTTAGTATTACTGTTGGGATTTTTTTTAGCAAAGGGTCGGATTTTATTTTTTCCAGCACTTCCATTCCCGATACTTTTGGCATTTTCAGGTCAAGCAAAATTAATTTGGGCTGCTCGTTAATATTCCGCGAAACATAGTTCCCTTTGCAATAAAGGAAATCAAGCGCTTCGGCACCATCTTTCAAATGAAGGATAGGATTGGACAATCCGCTCTTTCTTAGTGCCCGAATGGTAAGTGCAGCGTCATCTGCGCTATCCTCAACAAATAAAATTTCTATCATGGTTTATGTATTAATTTATGATTTAAGAATTAATTGGAGGCAAACTAAAATGGAAATAAGTGCCATGTAATCATAATGGCAAAAGTGAACACTTTTATACAGGAAGGTCTTACATAACGTTAATAATAAGTTATATTATTCACACATTTTCACTTTTGAAACATTGCCATGTCTAATTTTATTAGTGCAAACGCGTATTCTATGTTAAAGCTTTTTCGCTATGGTATAAATGCAAAGTTTAAAAACAGAAAGGTCCAATGTAACATTATAAAAAATTATAATTGTCGAAGATAAAGACAGTCTATTTTTGATTCCGCTCGAAACTATTACTTGATCAGAAAAATTATAGTTTCTCAATACGTGCTTGTGTGGGAATTCTGGTTACCAATAGCTAATCGTTACGAATTTACAAATGAGGTAAGATTTGCGTGTTTCGTTTATTCGAAATTAGTAAAATTGCTTATCTGCTTTAGACATGCTGTCTTTTATTGTTTTGTAAT
>JAVHPR010000017.1:0-7099 GCA_036170695.1 Bacteroidia bacterium | reverse complement strand
GTTAGCAATAGTAAAAACATATAACATGCTGTTATGTAAATTGTTATGGGGGGGGGTAAAAATTTTACCTTTATAACACTTTGAACATGCACGTTGTTAATTTTGTGCAGATTTTGTTTTTCGGAATAATAAAGATTTTTCATAATAATTATTTTTAGTTAATTAATTTTCGACAAACAAAAAATTTTTATAAAACGAATAAGAATCTATTTCACTCTTTAGAATAGATGTTTCGCTAATCACTCAACACGACAAAACTGGGCACTCAACATGACAAAAAAATAAAATCAAAAATGTCAAAAAAAATATTTTTGTGCTTACAAAATATTTATACAGAAGTAAAATAAAAAGGTTACGAAAAATTAAAAATAATTTCGCATTTTAATTAACAATATAATTACCTTTAACTTAACAAGTTAAAATTTATATTAACAATTTGTTAATAACTATATTTTTTACAATATGTATTTTAAGCTCTTTTTATACTTCTACTGAATGAGTTTGCAAACATTTTCAAACTCATTTGCTCACAGGTTTTTGGTTTTGCAAGAGCACCAGTGACCATTATACTTTGTTTTAGATAGAGTACCTCTATGAAAAAATAACTGAAAATTTTATCGGTGAATTCTTTATTATATTTGGGCTACAGAATTTTTGTTCATATTTTTGTCGGACAATAATGATTAAAAATAAAAAAAAAGATTATAAAATTTCATAATCTCTTTTTTTTTATTTAACTTTGATTTATTAAAAATCAATAAACATGAAATCAATAAGAATATTTACAGTAATACTTTTAATAGTATCATCTGTTATAACAAATGCTCAACCTTTTATTCAAAAAAAAGCAGGGCAAGCCCTTACTTTTAAAGAGATGCAACGTCAGTTTGCCGACTGGTCGCAAACAAAAGATTTAAAAAACCAACATTATTGGAAATATTTTAAGCGATGGGAAAACGATATGCAAATGCACACCAATGCACAAGGTGAACCTGCCGACCCTGCAATTTACATTAACGAATGTGTAAAAGCGGCAAGCGAAAAACAATTAAAGAAAAGCGATAAGTTTTTATCGTCGGCATGGTCACCAACTGGTCCATTTGCAGTACCGGATAATCTTACAGGTTATATGGAAAATGGCATCGGAAGAATAAATTGTATTGCTTTTCACCCTACCGACCCAAATACTTATTTTATTGGTGTTGCACAAGGCGGAGTATGGAAAACAACTAACAATGGCTTATCATGGACTCCTTTAACCGACAACTTGCCAATTTTAAGAATAAGCGATATTTGTATTGACCCTAACGATTATAACACAATGTACATTTCTGTTTGCGATTTCGAATATATTGATGTAGCTCTGAATATTGACGGAAGAAAGAGAAATACACATTACGGACTTGGAGTTTATAAAACAATTGATGGTGGAACAAGCTGGCAGCCAACAGGATTAAGCTTTCAACAAACACAAGGCGATGTTTCTTTAATTCGTAAAATAATTGTTAATCCTGCAAACAGTAACCAAATAGTTGCAGTTGGAGTAAGTGGTATTTATAAATCGGGAGATGGTGGTAATAACTGGACTCATGTTCTCGATTCTTTGTTTTGGGATTTAGTTCAAGACCCTGTAATCCCATCAACATTATACGCTGCATCGGGCTGGTTATTCTCTTCAAATTACGGATATGCAGCTATATATAAATCAACAGACTTTGGTTCAACATGGACTGAACTAAATACAGGCATTCCTTCTTCAGGTTTGGTTCAACGAATAAAATTAGCTATTGCTCCGTCTGACCATACTTGTATTTATGCAATGTGTGTTGATGCAAACGAAGGTTCTTACGGAATTTTTAAATCAACAGATTCTGGGAATAACTGGACATTTATAGATCCGGGGTTAAATATGTTAGAATCTGATGATGGTACTAATTCAGGTGGTCAGGGAACTTACGACCTTGGTTTTGCAGTAAATCCAACAAATAAAAACATCGTATATGTTGGAGGAATAAATGTATGGGCTTCTTCAAACGGGGGTCAGACTTTCGACCCTGCTACTCACTGGACCTTATTCTATGGCCCAACTGTTCACGCTGACATTCACTTTATTGAAGTTCAGCCTATTACCGGAAATGTTTTTGTTTGCAACGACGGCGGTTTATATAGAACATCAAACTTAATAACACAAACATGGGCAGATGCCCAAAATGGAAATCCATGGCCTACACAATGGACAAATATAAGCAGCGGAATGCAGACTACTGCATTTTACCGATTATCGAGTTCTAAAAATATTACAGGCAGACTTATGGCAGGAGCTCAGGATAATGGCAGTTTTTATTTTGACGGAACAACATGGCATACTGTTTTTGGTGGCGATGGTATGGATAATTACCTCAACCCTACAGATGATAATTATGTGTTGGGTTCGAGCCAGTATGGTAATTTCTATCTTTCTTATGATGGTGGTGTTTCTGGAAACAATATAAATGCAAATGTAAATGGAGAAAATTCAGAATGGACTTCTCCGATTGTAGCTGACGAAAATCTTTCAGGTATTATGTATGTTGGATGCACAAATGTAAATCGCTCTGAAGATTACGGGAATAGTTGGTATTCTTTAACACCGCTACCGCCAAATGGAATTTACGACAATGAAGTTTCTGCTATTGCTTTGTCTTATACTAACAGCGATGTAATTTATGCTTCACGAAGAATACGTTACGAATATGGTTCTCCTGCCGGAATGTATAATTCTATTGATGGCGGTTTTACCTGGACTGAAATTACTGCCGGTTTACCCGATTCTCTTTATATTACAAGTATTGATGTTAGTCAAACTGACGAAAACACAGCTTTTGTTTCGTTTGCCGGATTCAGTAATGGAATAAAGGTTTTTAAAACAACAGATGCAGGACTAACTTGGCAAAATATCTCGTTTAATTTGCCTAATATTCCTGTAAATTGTATAAAAACAATTCCCGGAAATAACGCATTAATGATTGCAACTGATATTGGTATTTATGTTCTTGATAATTCCGGTAATACATGGATTAGTCAAAGTACAGGGTTACCTAATGTAATAGTTTCAGATATAGAATTTAACGAAGCACTTAATAAAATTTATATTTCTACTTTCGGACGTGGTATCTGGGAAACTGATTTAAGTTCCTTTGTTAAAACACCGGAAATCACAAAAACAGAAACAGAAATAAAATTATTTCCTAGTCCAAATAACGGAACTTTTACTATTAAATCGGAACTTCCCGAATTTGCGAAAGAAAAATTCAATCTTGAAATAATTGATATCACAGGGAAAAAAGTTTATGCTCATGTTTTTGAAGGAAAAACAGAGTACGTGATAAAATTAAATTTACTGCCGGGAATGTATTTTGCTAAAATTTCAAACTTCAAATTAAATGGAGTAAAGAATTTTATTGTCGAATAAACATAATTTAAACCTAAATTAAAGTAATTAATGAAACTTGTAACTGTTTTATCAATAGTAACTGATGTTACGCAAAATAATTAGCAACGCCATAAATGGCGTTGAAAAATAAAGAACAAGAAAATGGGCTTTAGCCCAAAATTGTTAAACATTAATTTTTGGTTTGGGCTAAAGCCCGTTTTCTTTAGATTGCATTTTAAACACGACATAAATGTCGTGGCTAATGATGTTCATAAAATAAATATTGAAAGCATGCGTAACATCAGTTAACAAGTATAAAAAGAAAAATTCATGATTCGGAAATTCTTAGTAATTAATTTGGTTTTGGTATTTATTAGCGTATGCTTCAAACCTGCCTTTTCACAAGGGATATATCAAAACATAAGGGGAAAAGTAATTGATAAGGAAAACAATAACCCGCTGAATGGCGCTACTATAAAAGTTATCAGCCGTTATAAAGATACTGCCACAGAAACATCAGCATCAACTGACTCTTCAGGAAATTTTCATATTGAAAACATACCGGTAGGCCGAAGTACTGTAAAAATAAGCTATACAGGATATATTACTTATACACATCCTGATTTACTTATTGATGCAAGTAAAGAAGTTGTGCTGGAAATTGGATTGAAAGAAAGCGTGACATTACTTGGCGAACTTGTTGTTTCGGAAGAACAACCTGATAAAATGGAAACAGTAAGCAGCCATTCAATCACGGTGGAACAGACACAAAGATTTCCGGCAACATTTTCTGATCTTGCCCGCGCAGCAGAAGCATTTCCCGGTGTGGTTAATATAGACGACCAAACAAATCTTATTTCTGTAAGAGGAAATACGCCTAATGGTCTTTTATGGCGCCTCGAAGGAGTTGACATTGTAAGTCCCAATCATCTTGGAAATGCCGGTACTTTCAGCGATAAGATGACTCAAAGTGGGGGCGGTGTAAATATTTTAAGTACACAGTTGCTTGCCAGTTCAACATTTCTTACCGGAGCATTTTCACCCTCTTATGGAAATGCTTTAGCGGGTGTACTTGATATGAATCTAAGAAAGGGGAACAATCAGAACTATGAATTTGTAGGAGAACTAGGACTTTTAGGCGCTAACTTTGCTTCCGAAGGTCCTATCAACAAGGAAAACGGAAGTTCTTACTTAGTAAATTATCGTTATTCCACAGTTGGATTATTATCAGACATGGGAATTAATTTTGGAGGTGAAAATATTACTTTCCAGGATCTGTCGTTTAATTTTTCTTTCCCAACTAAAAAAGCAGGTGATTTTACTTTTTTTGGAATTGGAGGATTATGCAGCGACTTGTTTCATGCGCAAAGAGATTCTCTTAAATGGGTGTTTCAAAAAGACCGCGATGATATAGATTATTATTCCAAAATGGCTGCTAGCGGTATAACACATAAAATAATTTTGTCAAAAAATTCCTTCTTAAAAACTGCATTTGCCTTATCTGCTCTTGAGAGTAGCAGGACAGAAGATTATCTTAACAATCAATATATTCCTTCCAACATAGAATCAGATAAAATTCTGCAAAAGATATATTCTTTTTCTACTTCTTTTAACCATAAATTCAGCGCTGCAAGCGACTTTGTAACCGGAGTTTTTATTGACCGATTATATTATGATTTGAATTCCAAAGAAGGTAATATTATTACAACTCCAGTTGTTACAATTGACGGGAAACAAGGTTCGCAGCTTATTCAACCTTACTTTAATTGGGAATACACGTTCCTGAAAAACCTCACCCTCAATTCAGGCTTGCATCTGATGCTTTTCACATTTAACCAATCCAAAGCTTTAGAACCGAGAATATCGCTGAAATGGGAAAAGAACAATCAATCGTTCAATATTGCTTATGGTTTACATAGTCAATTGCAACTTCCGGCTGTTTATCTTACTGCTGTTTCACTGCCAAACGGAACAACGGCGAGCCCTAACAAAAATCTTGATTTCACAAAGGCTCATCATTTTGTGTTGGGATATACTAAATTATTTTCAGGTAATTTAAAGTTCAATACTGAAGTCTATTACCAGTATTTATTCAACGTTCCTATTGTGAATAACGATACATCTTCTTATTCTGTTTTAAATGAATTAGAGGGAATAGTTACCGATACCCTTGTAAACAAAGGCACAGGAGAAAATTACGGATTGGAAATAAGTCTTACTAAACAATTGTCCGGTAATTATTATTTTATACTGAGCAGTTCTCTTTACAATTCTACTTATAAAGGTGGGGATGGAATAAAAAGGAAAACGCGTTACGATGGAAACTACGCATTTAATTTTACCGGCGGGAAAGAAATTCAATGGAATAAGAATGGTAAGAACAGGGTGTTCGGAATAAATGCAGAACTTGTTTACCTGGGCGGATTAAGATATACACCGATTGACGAGCAAGCCTCAACTATTGCCGAAGAAACAGTTTACCAGGAATCAAAGGCTTTTTCAAAAAGACTTCCCGACAATTACAAATTGAACATTCGCGTGAACCTGAAAAAAAACAGAGTCAAATACACGCGAACCATTGCGCTGGATATACAGAATGTAACCAATCGGAAAAATGTTGCATATCAATATTATGATTTTCAGAAAAAAGAAATCGTCACAAAATATCATATGGGAATTATTCCTATTTTGTCGTACAGAGTGGAATTTTAAATGGGTGTGATTCATTAATGTCAAGTCAATAATAAATAGACCTAACGTGGCAGAGCCCTGCCTGCCGGTGGCAGGGTAGGTAGGCGCAACCAAACAGGCATAGCAAATAGCAAGTAAACGATAGAATGTAAATACAAATTCAGCAATTACATCTTGTCTGACTTATTTACCGAAATTCGATGGTGTAAAGTACTATCTTTTTGTCGCAATAGACAGGGCTACAAGAACCTTGTATTATGAAGTATATGATGCTAAAACATCTGAAAATGCTGAAGATTTTATGAATAAATGTTTAGATTTTTTTCCTTTTAGTATTTCTCATATTCTTACTGATAATGGTTTTGAATTTACCAACAAATTGATAAAATCTAAAACGGGACATTACTGTAAAAAGCCATCTAAATTAGATGTCGTATGTGAAGTGAATAATATTGAACACAGGCTTACCAAACCTTCTACTCCGAAAACGAATGGTATGGTAGAGCGAGCTAACGGCATTATCAAATCAAACACTATTCTGACAGGACAATATGCTACCAAAGAAGAAATGAATACACACCTGATGAAATTTCTTGTCTATTATTTGCTCTACAGAAGGCACGGAAGTTTGAAAAAAGAACTCGGTGTTAAAACACCTTTTGAAGCAGTTGAAAAATGGTTTGAATTGAAACCGGAGTTGAAGAACTTGACCAGGAAAAATTATCAATTTCGCTGACTAATAAATATCAATCGTTAGAAGATGCGAAAGACATTTTGGGTGATGTTGCAAATATCAGTTCGTTGTTTATAGAATTTCAGAAATATTTATACCAACAGAAAGTGGCATAATGACAATTGACAGAACACACGTAGCCAACCCTTTGCAGCCATACACATTGTTAAGCCACACAAGCAATACCAATTCTTAGGTCAAATTAGTTCAAAGGACAATTTGACCTTTAGAATAGCCTGTCCCGAACTTAGCGAAGCGTTCTC
>JAVHPR010000016.1:0-7132 GCA_036170695.1 Bacteroidia bacterium | reverse complement strand
ATAATAAGAAATTTAACTTAACCTGACGGCTATGGGGGCAGGGGGGATTAAAAACAAATGATCACTATCAACGGTGAGCCGCTAATTATTACAATTGAAAATTAAATTATTTGCTATGGAAAATATAAAGTATTTAAAAATTGGAGATAAAGCTCAATTTACTAAATCAATTACTGCAGAAGAAGTTATCATTTTTGCGAGGATTTCAGGAGATGATAACCCAATACATTTGGATGAAGCATATGCAAATGTCAGCATTTTTAAACAAAAAATTGTTCATGGCTTTTTAGTCGGAAGCCTTATATCGGCGGCAATTGGAAAGAGCCTTCCCGGTAATGGTACAATTTATCTAAACCAGAATATGAAATTTTTGGCTCCGGTGCTGATGGACGAAGTAATTACGGCCCATATTGAGGTGATTGATTTTCCTAAGGGAAACCAGGTTTTATTAAGTACAATTTGCAGGAATCAGGATCAAAAGATTGTTATTGATGGTACTGCACTTGTCATTGCTCCAAAGGAGACTGTTTTAATTAAAAAAGATGCACCCGTTTCAGAAACTTTGTAGTTTTTTTATAAAGATTTATAAAATATCAATAACAAATTTTATAATACCATTCGCGCACTTCGACAAGCTCAGTGTGACATCGTGCAATGGTCAGTCAGAGCTTGTCGAAGACTGTGCGTTGGGTAAGTATTATTCCATATCTTAACTGTATTTTTTTAATTCATTAAAAAATTTCATAATAATACAATTTCAAATATGTCAATCCAAAACAATCGTTTACCAAAAGAAATTTTATTAGAAAAATTTTCGGATGTTCACCCTCCTTTTGAACATGAGGAGGGAGCAATGATTGAAGCTAACAGGTGTCTGAATTGTTACGATGCCCCTTGCACTAAATTATGCCCGACAAGTATTGATGTGCCTTTATTCATCAAACAAATATCTTCAGGAAATTTTAAGGGTTCGGCAAAAACAATTTTATCATCCAATATTATGGGTGGAGGATGTTCGAAAGTTTGTCCGGTGGAAAAATTGTGTGAAGGGGTTTGTGTTTTTAATTTGTTGAAAGAAGAAGCCATTTCTATTTCCAAACTTCAACGATATGTTACCGAAAAAGCAATTCAAGGGAAATGGAAATTATTTGAACGTAAATCATCCAATGGGAAGAAAGTTGCCGTAGTGGGTGCCGGTCCTGCCGGATTGGCTTGTGCACACGCTCTTTCACTACAAGGAGTTGATGTTGCCATCTTCGAAAAAGAAGAAAAAGGTGGGGGCTTAATGACCTATGGAGTAGCTGCTTATAAGGTAACTCCAGAGTTTAGTAAAAACGAAGTTGATTATATTTTGTCGCTTGGAGGTATTGATGTTCATTACAAAAAGGAGCTTGGCAAAGATATTTCAATTGCAGAGCTTCAACAAAAATACGATGCGGTATTTTTAGGAATAGGTGTTGGGATAGCACGTTCATTGGATATTCCGGGAGAAGAATTAGAAGGTGTTGTTGATGCCATTTCATTTGTTTATGACCTTCGAACTAATGATTATTCTTCTACGGCAGTTGGTGATAAGGTTGCTGTAATTGGCATGGGAATGACAGCCATTGATGCTGCAACACAATCAAAACGCCTTGGAGCAAAAGAAGTAACAATGATTTATCGCAGGACTGAAAAAGAAAAACCTTGTACTGATGTTGAGCTTGATTTAGCAAAGCTGGATGGTTGTTCATTCGTTTGGTTGGCAAGCCCAAAAGAAATCATTGGCGAAAATGGCAAAGTGAAAAAATTGATTTGCAGCAAAATGAAACTTGGTGATCCTGATGCTTCGGGCAGAAGAGCGCCAGTTGAAACTGGTGAAACATTTTCGATGGATGTGGATATGGTTATTAAAGCTGCCGGACAGATGCCGTTTGAAGATCTTGTTAACAAATCATCATTACAGAATAAAGGTGGGAAAATTTCAATTAATGATAAATCCGAGACTAATTTAAAAGGTGTATTTGCGGGTGGTGATTCTGTAAATGGAGGCAAAGAAGTTGTTGATGCAGTTCAAGCCGGGAAAGACGGAGCAAATGGAATTTTGGAGTTTTTGTTTCCCGCAGATTTCGCTGATTTTCGCAGAAATAAATTAGAAAAAAACAAGAACTAAACTATACTATCCACAAAAAAATCTGCGTTTATCTGCGAAATCTGCGGGAAAGAAAAACAAAAATCTACAGGAAAGAAAAAACAAAAAAATCTGCGGGAAACAAAATGACAGAGAACGATATTTCATATATAATCAGAGGAGCTATATTTAAAGTTTACAATTCGCTTGGTCCTGGTTTGTTGGAATCAGTTTATGAAGCAGTGTTGATGTATGAATTGCTAAAAGCGGGAGTAGAAGTAAAATCACAAGTTTCATTGCCTGTAATATATGAAGGCGAGAAGTTGGATATTGGTTTCAGAATAGATATTATGGTGAATAATATGGTGATAATTGAAATAAAATCAGTAGAGCAAATTGCAGATATTCATCATAAACAAGTATTAACCTACTTGAAATTATCTGATAAAAAATTGGGTATCCTTGTAAATTTCAATACCGATAATATCTCAAATTCAATTTATAGAAAAGTAAATAAATTAAATTATCCAGTAGCAGATAACTCTGATTTTTTATCTGCGTAAATCCGCGAAATCTGCGGGAAACAAAAAAACAATGGCAAACTTACAATCAAACTTTCTTGGCATAAAATCGCCCAACCCTTTTTGGTTAGCATCTGCTCCACCTACCGATAAAAAAACAAATGTATTACGCGCATTTGAAGCAGGATGGGGTGGGGTAGTATGGAAAACACTGGGTTCTCAGGTCAAAAATGTTTCATCGAGATATTCAGCATTAAGTTATAACGGCAGAAAGGCGGTAGGTTTTAACAATATCGAACTTATTTCGGATCGGCCACTTGCAATAAATCTGAGAGAAATCAAAGAAGTGATAAAACTATTTCCTGATCGTGCGATGATTGTTTCGTTGATGGCTGATAATGATAGAAAAAGCTGGCACGAACTGGTTAAAAAAGCTCAGGATACAGGCGCACATGGTTTGGAATTAAATTTCGGATGTCCTCATGGAATGGTTGAAAGAGGGATGGGAGCTGCTGTTGGACAAGATCCGGAAATTGCAAAAATGGTTGTTGAATGGGTGATGGAAGTGGCATCAATTCCCGTGATAACAAAACTTACTCCTAATGTTCACTCCGCCGTTCCGGGTGCTATTGCGGCTTTAGAAGGTGGCACAAACGGATTGTCACTTATCAATACTATTCAATCGGTTACTGGAATTGATTTGGATACGCTTGTTCCCAATCCAAATGTTGGTGGTCAGTCTGTTTTTGGAGGATATTGTGGTCCGGCTGTAAAGCCGATAGCCTTAAAAATGGTTACAACACTTGCTCAGGAAGAAAGATTGCGTAACATTCCCATTTCCGGTATTGGTGGTGTAACCACATGGAAAGATGCGGTAGAATTTATGCTGCTCGGTGCAAGTAATGTTCAGATATGTACTGCAGCAATGATTTACGGGTTTAAAATTATTACTGATTTGTGTGATGGCATGAGCAACTGGATGGATGAGAGGGGGTATATAAATATCAATGATTTTGTAGGCTTATCTGTTCCTAAAATTACGAGATGGGAGGAGCTGGATATCAATTTCCATATTGAAGCAAAAATCAATCAGGATAAATGCATTCATTGTGGCTTGTGTTACATTTCCTGTGAAGATACCTCTCATCAGGCAATTACTGTGGAGAAAGGAAATCCGTATAACACCTATACAATTAAAGAAGAAGAATGCGTGGGTTGCAACTTATGCCAGATTGTTTGTCCGGTGAATGATTGTATTACCATGGTGGAACACAGGAAAGGTGATGAATACCTGAATTGGGTTGAATATCAGAAAAGAGGATTACCTTTAAATGACCATTAAACGGCATCAATATTAATGATTTATTGTGGCATAAAAATTGTCATGGTTGAGCTAAATAATTAAAACTAAAAAAAATGAAAAAAATAAGTTTAACGTTTGCTTTCATAGGAATTATGTCGGCGGCAACTTTCGCAAATACATTTAGTACTCCTCAGGAAGGAAGTAAAGGAAAAAAAGTAGAAAAAGCTCAACCTTCATCTACCCCAAAAACAGAATCGACTCAGAAAGTGGAACCAGGCACACAGCGAGTAGATGCAAAACAGAATCAACAATCTGCCAAGCCTGCAACCCCTCAGGCAAGTTCATCACAAAATCAGAAGGAGCAGGATCAGACAGCAAAACCTGCTTCACACCGACCCCTTAAAAAGGCTGGCGTTGCCAGACCGGCAATAAAAGCAATGCCTGCTGCTGAAGTTCAGAAAAGTAAATAAATACACCTCAATTAAATCTCCGCATGTTAGGAATTTCACCTCAGTAGGTCATAAATTGGGCTTGTGAGTTTGTTTTTCCTCATGTGTGGGGTGTAAATGAGGAAACTAATAATTTCCAATCGAAAGCATAACTAAGGTGCACGCTTCAATAGTTTCAATATTCTTTTCGTTGAGCAATTTTTCAAATTCAGGATTCTCGGTTCCCGGATTAAAAACAACACGTTTAGGGTTTAAGCTGATAATATAATCATACCAGTCCGGCTGATTTTTTGGCCCAACATAAAGAGTTACCGTATCCACATTATCGATTTTCGCCTTACTCGTACTTATCTTTACCCCATTTATTTCACCCTCTTTAATTCCAATAGGAATAACTTCATGGTCGTGCTTTTTTAAAGCCACTGTGGCTTTATAGGAATACCTTTCGGGATTATCAGAAGCACCAATTACAATTGTTTTTTTCATTCTGAAAATAATTTAATAATTTTAAAAAAGTATCGTCATATCTAAAAATCCTTGCATCAGTATATCCTTACATCAGCATATCAGTAAATTAGCACATCAGCACATCAGCACATCAGCACATCAATATATCAGCACATCAGCACATTAGCACATCAGCACATCAGCACATCAGCACATCGAAAATCAGCACATTAGCACATCAGCACATCAATATATCAGCACATCATTAAATCAACCTCCAGATAATCCAAATCTTTACCGTAACTTTCCTCAAGGAAGAAGACGGCCACTAACGCTAATACAATTACAACTGCGCCAACAATAGCCGCCGATTGAAGGATTCCCATTCCTTCTGTCATATATTGCCACCAGAAAATGACAGGAACTGTTGCGCCTCTCACGAAATTCGGAACAGTAGTAGTTACGGTTGAACGCATGTTTGTACCGAATTGCTCGGATGCCACTGTAATAAACACAGCCCAATAGCCTTGAGCAATACCTAAGAGAAAGATTATGAAATAAAATAGTTCAGCGGAAATTTCCTTGGCGGAAAAATATCCTATGCTCAGAAAACTAAGGCTTATTATAGCAATCCATAATGCCTTCTTTCGGGATTTTAATTTTTGACTGATAAAACCAGTAATAATACTTCCCATTGCGGCTCCAACGTAATGAAACATTACTGCTTTGCCCGGACTGATAGGAACTGCTATTCCTAAGGCTTCACCAAATTCTTTTGAAAAAGTTACGAGTATACCAATTGTAAACCAAACAGGAATTCCGACAAAAATGCAACTGATATATTTATAAAACCGTTGCCAGTTTTTAAACAGACTCAAAAAATCTCCACGTTTTGCTTTAGATTGTTTTAATTTGTCAAACATGCCTGATTCATGAACGTATAGGCGCAGTCCGAGAAGTAATAATCCAAGTACTCCTCCAACCCAGTATGCTTCTCTCCAGCCCCACTCCGAAACCCAAAATGCCAATGCCGCCCCAATAATGCCGATACCACTTACAATACTGGTTCCCCATCCACGGCTTTCTTTTGTCATTACTTCAGATACTAAAGTAATTCCAATGCCAAGTTCTCCGGCTAACCCGAAACCGGCTATTACTCTGAGAATTGCATATTGATTGAGATTTTGAACAAACCCATTTGCAATATTAGCCAGAGAATAAAGTAAAATAGTAAGAAATAAAGTTGACAATCTTCCTTTTTTATCGCCTAAAATTCCCCATACTATTCCTCCAAGTAACATGCCTATCATTTGCATATTAATAAGATAAATACCTGAGTCTTTAATTTGATCCACCGGTACTCCGATTGCAAGTAAACTTGGCACCCTGACAATACTGAAGAGAATTAAATCATAAATATCAACAAAGTAACCCAGAGCGGCTATTATTACTATCGTGTTGAATGGGTTACTATTATTATGTTTAAGCATAGAAATGTTTTTTGAGCGGTTAAATGTAATAAAAAAATGGTAATCGAAAAAGCAGTTTTAATATTCAGAGTGATGCAATTTAATTGTTTACAGATCGATTTTTAATAGCGTGGAGATAATTATGGTGGAATATAAATCACCCATTTTTTGCGTATTTTCTGTGTTTCTTTGAGTTCTATAACTTTTTTTGGGGAGAACTGTGAAAATATTTGCTGTACTGCAATAGACTGGTTGAAATTTTTTTTAATAATTTAGTAAAGACAACGAATAAATATTAAAGCAATTGATACTCAGTGTGTTACTGATTATCTTTTGTTTTTTATTATCGAATTGGATTTTAATAATAAGGTCGGCTTTCTAATGCAAATCGGGGCTCTCAGTTACTAAATATTGTTAAAATAAAACAAAATAGTTACAAACAATTTGTTGTTGATATATTTTTTTGTATATCTTTGTATCCGAATATCGACAATTAAGCATTATTTATCATAATTATTAGAGGTTTAATCTTTAAAAAATCAAAAAAAATGAACAGCACATTAAGCGAAAAATCAGAAAAAATTAAGAACAGTATTAAAGGTACTGCTGAGAAATCAAAAGAGACAATAAGAGAGATTATTGACTCAAACACAAAGTACATCGGAGATGCACTGAATTCGAATAAAAAAATTGTTGATTCAATTAAAGAAAAATTAAATCAGCAAGAGATTGAGGATTCAGTTACTGACACACTGAAAAATACTTTCGGTAAATCAGTGGAGCTTGCAGAAGATGCTCTTGATAGTATTATCAATTCATACACCAGACAAATG
>JAVHPR010000015.1:4470-7155 GCA_036170695.1 Bacteroidia bacterium | reverse complement strand
TTTGCACATTCAGTGTTGTTTAATTATAAAAAGACGCAATGTCATGTCGAGGTTTTTCGAGACATCTTTTTTAAATGAAAAAGATTCCTCCGCTACGGTCGGAATGACCTACAAATAAGGCAAAGCAATTTTGACTTAACATTAGTATTTATTGCAGCAAGAATTAGTTTTTTTGTCCTAATGACAACAATTTGATTTATGAAATTAAACACACATACCGACTCCCCTACCCCATCACCAACATGTTGGTATGCGATACACACCAAGCCCAGAGCGGAAAAAAAAGTTTTTGACAGACTTTCGTTAAAAGGATTTATTGTATACCTTCCTTTGGTCACAAGCATTAGAGAGTGGAGTGATAGAAAAAAGGAAACAGTTACTCCTTTGATTTCAACTTTTGTCTTTATAAATATTAATAAAGATGAATTGTACGACACATTAAAAATTCAGGGAACAACAGGGATACTAAAATATCTGGGAAAACCGGCAATAATAAGGGATCACGAAATTGAAAATTTAAAAATTTTAATGAATGAAACGGGAAAGATTTCAAAATTGGAAGATAACACATTTGAAAAGGGAGAAGAAGTTGAAGTGATAAAAGGTTCTTTTAAAGGTCTGACAGGGCAATCAGTCAACATTCAAGGAAGACATCGGATCATAATAGAAATCAAAGCTTTGGGTAGTAGAATGGCTGTGAATGTTCCGCTGTCATTTGTAAGAAAAAGAGTAGTCTTTGATAACAAAAAAATAATTCTTCAGATCTAATTAAAAAAAATCGAAAAAAACTAACAATCCTGTCTCCACATTTCATTTTAAGCCCTTTAATATTATGTAGATTTTCAATTTGAATTAATTTTAAAAAAAATCCTTCACAATACCCAATAAAATTGCTAATTTCGCCCACGAATTGCCATTTAAACCAGATTACACCATGTGACTGACAATGGCGAAGCCGTGTGCAATAGAATAAAACATTCAATACTAACGAGTTCAATTAACTACCTATAGATTATCAATATTAGTTACCGAATATCCTGTATCCAAGTGGAAGATAAATTCATCTGAGCAAAATCGTAAAGTATGTATAAAAAAATACTGAAAAAGGAATCAAAAATTGCAATAATTGGCCTTGGGTATGTTGGCTTACCGATAGCTTTGGCCTTTGCAAAAAAAGTAAAAGTAATTGGTTTTGACATCAATAAGGAACGCGTGAAGATGATGCAAAACAATATCGATCCTTCGAATGAAATAGAAGCTAAAGATTTTAAAAATTGTGATATTGAATTTACTTCTTCTATTGAAGTGCTCAAACAGGCTAACTTTTTTATTGTTGCGGTACCCACTCCCGTTGATGAACACAACCGTCCCGATTTAAAAATATTGCTTGCCGCAACGCGCACAGTAGGAAAAGCATTAAAGAAGGGCGATTGTGTTGTTTACGAATCTACCGTATATCCCGGTTGTACTGAAGAAGATTGTATTCCTGTTTTAGAGGAAAAATCAGGACTGAAATTTAAAGCTGATTTTAAAGTAGGTTATTCTCCCGAACGAATTAACCCGGGCGACAAAGAACATACTATCACTAATATCATAAAAATAGTTTCGGGATGTGACGATGAATCATTAGAAACGATCGCAAACGTTTACAAAATAATTGTAAAACCCGGCGTTCACAAAGCACAATCGATAAAAGTTGCAGAAGCGGCTAAAATCATTGAAAATACCCAACGTGATGTGAACATTGCTTTGATGAATGAATTGTCAATTATATTCAGCCGTATGGGAATTAACACCTACGATGTTTTAGAAGCTACCGGAACAAAATGGAATTTCTTGAAATTTTCTCCCGGACTTGTTGGTGGACATTGCATCGGTGTTGATCCCTATTACCTTACTTATAAAGCCGAACAATTGGGTTATCATGCGCGTGTAATCAATTCAGGTCGTTATGTAAATGATTCCATGGGATTTTATATAGCCAAACAAACCGTTAAAAAAATCATTGCCGCGAAAAAGAATTTATCCATATCTCGCGTTTTAGTTATGGGTACAACATTCAAAGAAAATGTATGTGACATTCGTAATTCAAAAGTTGCAGACATAGTAAAAGAGTTCCGTTCCTTTGGCGTTAATGTTGATATTGTTGACCCACATGCATCTTCAGAAGAATTATTGCACGAATATGGTTTTGGATTAACAAAAAAAATTGGGAAAGGATATGATGCGGTTATTGTTGCAGTAAATCATAAAGAGTACTTAAAATTAGATGAAAACTATTTTAAATCAATACTTTCAAAAGGAGGCCTATTGGTTGATGTAAAAGGAATTTTGAAAAATAAAATTAATAATTTAAACTACTGGAGTTTGTAACTCTTCTTAATTTTAGAAACAAATGGAAAAAATATTTTTCACACATTCAACTGCTGTTATTGACGAGGGGTGTATAATTGGGAAAGGAACAAGGATATGGCATTTTTCACATATTATGCCTGGCTGTGTTATTGGAGAAAATTGCAACATTGGTCAAAATGTAGTAATCTCTCCTGAAGTTGTTTTGGGCAGAAATGTAAAAGTGCAAAACAATGTTTCTATTTACACGGGTGTCACCTGCGATGACGATGTTTTTCTAGGGCCTTCAATGGTATTTACGAATGTTATTAATCCTCGCAGTGCAATTAATCG
>JAVHPR010000015.1:0-4460 GCA_036170695.1 Bacteroidia bacterium | reverse complement strand
GCAAAAGTGATTATTCAAAGACACATGTTGGTAAAGGTGCGTCAATAGGGGCAAATGCAACAATTATTTGCGGACACGATATTGGCGAATATGCATTTGTTGGTGCAGGTGCTGTAATTACTAAAAATATTCCACCTTACTCACTCTGGGTAGGTAATCCAGCTAAACAAATGGGGTGGGTAAGCGAGTACGGACACCACTTAAAGTTTAATTCTGAAAATATTGCCATTTGCCCTGAAAGTAAAATGAATTACAAATTGGAAAATGGGAAAGTCTCAAAAATGTTAAGTGATTTACAATACAGAGCATGAGTCAAAAAATAAAATTCGCAATAATTGGTCAAGGTCATATCGGTAAACGCCACGCAGAAATGATTCGCAGAAATTCTGAGGCCGAATTGATCGCTGTTTGCGATATCGCAACAAAAGAAAAATTGGGATTAAATGAAATAACTGAAAAATACTATTTCTCCTACAAAGAGATGCTTGCTGCTCACCCCGAAGTTGATGTGGTAAGTATTTGCACTCCAAATGGCTTACATGCACGGCTTTCATTGGCTGCACTAAAAGCGAAAAAAAATATTCTTTGTGAGAAGCCAATGGCGCTCACGAAAGCTGACTGCGAAACTGTTATTTCCAAGGCTTTACAAACACACAAAACTTTTTTTTGTGTAATGCAAAATCGCTATTCCCCACCATCGGTTTGGTTAAAGTCAATAGTTGAAAATAAAATTATTGGCCAAATTTTTATGGTACAACTTAATTGCTATTGGAATCGGGATGAACGCTATTATAAAAAAGAAGGGTGGAAAGGATCTCAGGAATTAGATGGGGGAACACTTTTTACTCAATTCTCACATTTCATTGACATTATGTATTGGCTCTTTGGTGATATTACGGATATTCAAGCCAGATTTAAAGATTTTAACCACCCCGAGTTAACAGAATTCGAAGACAGCGGTTTTATAAATTTTAATTTTATTACCGGTGGAATGGGATGTATTAATTATTCTACTGCTGTTTGGGACACTAACCTTGAAAGTAGCATTACAATTATCGGAAGCAAAGGAAGTGTAAAAGTAGGTGGACAATACATGGATAAAGTGGAACATTGTCATATTAAGGACTATACCATGCCAATACTTGCACCCACAAATGCTGCAAATGATTATGGCGCATATAAAGGATCTGCAAACAACCATAATTATATTTTTAGTAATGTAATTGATACATTAAAAGGTAGAAATACAATTACTACTAATGCTATGGAAGGGTTAAAAGTGGTTGAAATAATTGAACGTATATATTCCTTGAGAAATAAAAGCAGGAAAAGTTAATAACTAAAGAATGCCCACAGTTATTAAACATAGGCTCAATCTCAAATCGTTGGGAAAAGTAATTATTATGCAAATAATTTTTCAGGCCTAAAAATTGAAGAAAATTTTGAAAAACTGAACGAGAGCATGATGTATAAAATGGCCTGAAATTCATTGTAAACTAAAATGACCGACCTCAAATACATTTGATGCAAAAATCAAAGGTCATTCAAAGCATTAGCTTGTGCATGAGTGGAAACTGTTTGAGGCTAAACGATGTTAAAGATTTGCAATAATATATCAGCCGAGTTTTTCCACTCGGATGAATGACGTTTAGATTTTTATCAAATGAATTTGCAGTCTTGATTTTTTGTTTCTTTTGTATTAAGACAAAAGAAAAAGATGCTGATTGTTAAACCTTTTTTTTGAATTGAAAAAAATGCTAATCTCCACGATATTGCATTGAACCGGTTCTACCCCAGATTAAAATGTTCTGTTGCCATTTCCTGAATTGCTGTTCCAATAGCTAGTGAAGCCGTAGCGGCTGGAGAGGGTGCATTCAATACATGAATGGCATTTCCGTTTAATTCAATTTTAAAATCATCAATCATATTTCCTTCAGGTGCAAGCGCCATCGCTCGCACACCGGCACGACCTGGTTTTAAATCATCCATTTCCAGTGTAGGAATTAATTTGCGCAGGCGTTTTAAGAAAAATGTTTTAGAAAACGCACCATGATATTCGTCTATAGCAAATTTCATGTTCTTTCCAAAAAATTTCCAGGTACCACCAAATGATAGGGCTTCTGTTGTATCTTTAAAAGAAAAATCTGTTTTTGTATAACCCTCGCGTTTAAATACAAAAACTGCATTTGGCCCACATTCTGTCCCACCTTTTATCATCCGGGTAAAATGAACTCCAAGGAATGGGTATTTTGCATTTGGAACCGGATAAATTAAATTCCGCACTTTCCATTTCCCTTTATCACTCAAGTCATAATAATCACCACGGAAACCAACAATCGCTGTATCTGTTTTTGCGCCTTCTTTTTTTGCAATTCTATCACTTTGCAAACCCGCACAAGTAATAATATAATTCCCCCTGAATATTTCTCTTTGAGTAATTACATTGGTATAACCGGCATGTTTTTCAAAGGCAATTACTTCCTGTTCTGTAAGTACTTTGCTTGCAGAAAACTTTGATTGAATCAAGTCCACATATTTTCTGGAAACATCAGCATAATCAATGATACCGGTGCATGGCACCCACAATCCCTCTATACCTTCACAAAAAGGTTCAATTTCTTTAATCTTTTTTGAATTAATTTTTTCAATACCTTCAACACCATTGGCAATTGCATTATTTAGTACACGGTTCATATGTTCTAATTCCGATGCGTCGGTTGCCACTACCACTTTTCCGCAAATATCATGTGGTATTTTATGCTCTTTAGCAAAAGCAACAAGCTCCTTCCTGCCCTCCACACATGTTTTTGCTTTGTATGACCCCGGTTTGTAGTACATTCCCGAGTGTATTACTCCTGAATTATGCCCTGTCTGGTGAAAGGCTACCTCTTTTTCTTTTTCAAGAACAAGTATTTTTTTGAATGGATATTTAATATTGATTTTATACGCCGCTGCTAATCCTACAATACCTCCACCAACTATGATGATATCAAATTCATTATTTTCCATATTATTCAAATTTTTGGCGAAAATACTAAAATAGTTTGGATTGCAAAGAGATGTTTTTTTCTTAATCTCAGAACTCTTTACACCAATCCTTAATCAATAAAGAAAAACTGAGTGAATTAGCAGAATAAAAATGCGTTATATTTATGGATGCAAATACAACTTCCATAATTTCCCAATAATACAACATTCATATCTTCCTGTTTAGGAGTATATTTTGGTAGGCAATAAATAAATAAATTAACTATTTTTTTGCTTTACCCCGCAATTTTTTATTCAATATAAATTTATATATACAGGCTCTTAGTTTTCACAAAAAAATATTTAACAACAATTCCATTAATATTGTTAACTTTGCAATCCTTAAAATGTCATTTTTAACCAATCTGCAATGTGATTGACAGGGGCGAAGCTGTGTAATTTTGTGAGAAAAAAATCAGCATAATGTATATCTATGGTTATTAACAAAAACCTTGAATAGTGTATAATAAATTACTGAAATAGAAAGCAAAAATTGCAGTATTCGGTCTTGGATATGTTGGTTTATCTGTAGCTTTAGCATTCGGCAAAAAATTGAAGGTAATAGGTTTCGACATAAATGAAGGACGCATAAAAATGATGCAAAACCATCTCGATCCTTCACATGAAATCGAAGCGAAAGATTTTGAGAACTGTGATATTGAATTCACTGCTTCAATCGATGTGTTAAAACAAGCTCAATTTTTTATTGTCGCTGTGCATACTCCCATTGACGAACACAATCGCTCTGATCTGAAACCATTACTTGCCGCTTCTCATTCTGTTGACAAGGTTTTGAAAAAAGGTGATTATTTTTTATATGAATCTACTGTATATGCGGGCTGTACCGAAGAAGATTGCATTCCCGATTTAGAAAAAGCTTCAGGTTTAAAATTTAAGACTAATTTTAAGGTTGGTTATTCTCCCGAACGTATTAACCCAGGTGATAAAGATAATATAATTACTAATATCATAAAAATTGTTTCTTGCTGCTATGAAGAATCATTAGAAACAATTGCAAATGTTTACAAAATAATAGTCGAGCCTGTCGTTCACAATGCCCCTTCCATCCAAGTTGCTGAAGCCGACAAAATCATTGAGAATACACAACGTGATGTGAATATATCTTTGATGAATGAATTATCCATAATTTTCAATCATACGGGAATAAATACATACGATGTTTCGAGGCTGCAAGAACAAAATGGATTTTTTTAAAATCCCCCCCGGAATTGTTGGTGGACATTGCATTGGTATTGACCCTTATTATTCAACCTTGCCCCCCACGTATCTTCAAAAAAATTAATGGATGAATATGGTTTTGAATTAACAGAAAATATCGGCAAAGGAAACAATGCTGTTGTCATGGCAGTAAATCATAAAGAATCATTATTGTCCGCTAAACAAAAAATAAAAGAGAGGTAAAAATCACCTCT
>JAVHPR010000014.1:0-1409 GCA_036170695.1 Bacteroidia bacterium | reverse complement strand
ATTCAGCGGTGATAGGTTGGCATCCAGATATTAGTGGTCAGTTGTTTAATGACTCCTTTAAGCTGACTGCTGAAAGCTGAAAACTGACAGCTCTCTATACTTCCTCAAAATAAGTATCCCCATCATTCGGATCATAAAACTCGTTGATCCAAAAATTAGTATACAAAACTTCATCGCCAATATTTTTAATGTTATGGGTGTACCAAATAGGCATATCGACATAAGCGGGCTCGTCACCATCCAAATAAAAATCCAAAACCTCATCTGTTCCTATGCGTCGCAGTTGAATCAGAGCTTTCCCTTTGATAACTGCAAAACGTTCAATTTTTCGAGTATGAAAGTGATTCCCTCTTGTAATTCCGGGTACTGTGGTTGAAAAAGACACTTGCCCTCCAACTCCCAAACGAATGACTTCAACAAACGAACCTCTAGGATCGGTATGCTGGGTATATTTTACCGGAAAATGATTTGCTAAATCTATATAACAACGAAAAGTATTGAACAAATTCAATTCAAAGGTGCTGTTGATTGCAGGAATTTCCCCTTTATCCTGATACCCCGTTTTATAATCTGATAAAAGCTTTAACAAGGCTGAAACTTTGGCTTCTGCCGTATAAGGCACCAACACTTCTTCCCTGCTTTTATTGCTTCTGATTTCTTGCAGGATTGCCGTCGCCAATTCTCCCACATAAATCAACTTTACCTCGCCATCAACCTCAATTTTTGGGGTTTCATTGTGGGATAATTTATGGCAGAAAGTAGCGACCACTGAATTGTAATTCGGATGTCCATAGGGTCCGAAAACATTGGGAATAATCATTCCCGTAAATTTTCCTCCAGATTTTTTTGCCCAATCCACCATCAATTTCCGGCCTTCTTTTTTGGATTTGCCATACAGATTGTCTTTTTCTTCCTGGGTTGATGAGGAGAATAAGACGTGGGCTTTGCTTTTTGTTTTTGTTAAGGCGCTGATTAATTTTTGAACCAATGAAATATTGGTATCATAAATCACCTGAGGTTCATGGTGACGGTTCATAGCTGCCAAATGCACCACCACATCGCATTTTGAAACGAAAATTTCTAAGTCGGTTTCGTTCTCAAAAAAACTTCTTTGAAAATCGACACGTTCAAATTCTTCGGGAAACAATCCCAAGGTATTGTATACATGGGTTCCCACAAAACCTGCCCGACCTGTTATTCCTATTTTTAACATGTTTTTTCTTTTATTGTTGGCTGTCAGCAATCAGCATTCAGCTGTCAGTTTTTAACTTACTCTTAATTTCTAATAAAATAGTTCTCTTGCTCTTGGATTTTGCTATCAGCTAAACTTCTTAAATAACTTTTGATTCCAGACCGCTTAGTGCTAACAGCTGAACGCTGATAGCTGAATGCTGAAAGCTAATTTTTAA
>JAVHPR010000013.1:0-7196 GCA_036170695.1 Bacteroidia bacterium | reverse complement strand
CATACTATTGATATCTTATTGACAATCAATTGTTAGTCATGCGGTAGCCCTGGGGCAAAAGCCCCTATTAATTATTGTTCAATTATTTTTATTATTGTTCAATTATTTTTAGGACGCTTGTTTTACCACCGGCATTGAGTTTTACTATATATATACCTGCCGGAAAATTTAAATTTTTTGCACTAAAGTTGTAAAAATATGAACCATGAATTTTGGACCCATTTTCAAGGGTTTTTATTTTCTCACCAAGTAAATTATAAACCTCCAAAACAACATCACATTTTTCAGTTAAATTAATTTTTATGAGGGTATTTGAAGAATATGGGTTTGGATAAGCACCCAGTAGATTATCATTCATATAAAGCTCTTTTATACCAACAAATTGACTGTTGGGATGGATTGAATCAGTACCGACAGTAAAGTCAAGCTCATTGGCATTCACATAAGGAATTGTTCCACTTATTACAATAATATTATAAGTGCCAGCCATGTGTAAACCAGGAATATCAACAAACAATTTATAATTACCGTCTTCAAGTCTATTTAAAGTAAAATTACCGCTGCTATCAGTTTTCACTTCCTGAACTGGTATTCCCCCCGGATTCTTCTTAACAACTATATCAACTCCAGGAATAGGATTATTCGTCTTTATCCCTAAATCAAGGTTAATATGCCCATGAATCCCGGCACCATCAATAGGTTCTCCGGGATGATAACGTAAAGTAATGTTATTATTAATAGAATTGGCTGTTGTGTGAATAGGCGTAGCAGCAAGCCAGTCGGTGGTATCACCAAAATAAGTGGTAAACGCATTTTTATATTCCTCATAGGATGAATCCGCTCGGATAGCAATCCTGTATTCTCCATAAGGAATACTATCAAATAGATAGGTGCCAAAAGTACTTAAGGAGCAGCTATCCAAAATATCGTTTTTTGCAAAATTGGAATTTTCTCGATACAGGAGTGCTTTACCATGGGGAACAATACCTCCTAATGAATCATAAACGGTTCCGGAAATAGAACCAAAATCAACAGGTAAGGAATACCATCCATTATTAACAACATTATTTCCCCAATTTGCATATAAATACATCAGGTAGGATGATCCAAATGTATTATTTCTGATGAAGCTATATTCAGCGAAAGAATCACGTAGTATTGTCACAACCGCGTTTGAACTGATTTGAAAAACAGTATCAATCATTTTAATATTTTGCCTGGCCAGTATAACATTGTTGAAACTGCCTCCATTAGGCATTTTTAAAGTGCCATAGCCATAAGGAATCATTTCCTTAAACTTCCCTCCTTTAATCCTAACAGGAACGCCATATAATTTCCCATAGGTCACAAATCTGGTTGTGTCATACCTGACAGGCATTCCATACGTTACCGTTGACGGGACAAGTAACTCCCTAGGGGTAATAATTGAAGTGGTATCATACCCTATTAATATTGGCCCATTTGAGGCTTTTTTGATATTAAATCCCCCAAGATTATGCAGGCCATCTGCATCTATAACGTAATATAGATATATTGAGTCGGATAAATTATTTAATGGTGTTCTTAAAAAAGATGCATGAGTAGCTGTAGGAAAATATTGACTAAAACAACGACCATTCACAACAGAATCAGGATGAAAGGTCTCAATTTTAAATGTGTCGGTAGGGTATAGAAATTCGTTAGAATAATCCCACACAATATTCTGACCTGGAGAAGGAATGGAAAGATAAGGGGGATATGAAATGTCCCAAATATTTTTAACTGCAGTCCCCCTGACAGGTAAATAAGTCCCTTCAACTGTTGGTCCCACTTGCGCGAAACCGGAAATAGAGAACAACAACAATAAAAAAATGTAGATTTTTTTCATACTGATGAGTTTAAAAATTAATATTCAATTATAGGCAAAATATTCTTCAAATATATGAAAATTTCCGGAAAATCCTTAAAGAAGATATTAACAGATATATTAAAATTGTTACTTAATTATTCCCTATTATTAACCCTTCTGGCTCAAAATTCACTAATTTTGCAAAATAAATTTTATAATTTATCAACCAAAAACAGAAAAACATGAATGAATTTGGAATTAAAGCCAAAAATGCAAGCATTGCAGAATTAGGCTTAGGATATGTGTCTGCAGCTTATTGGAATTTAAATGCAGCTGAATTAGTAGAAGAAACTTTATTAAGAGGTGAAGGTGTATTAACTGATACAGGTGCAATCGCCGTTGATACAGGTGAATTTACCGGACGTTCACCAAAAGATAAATTTGTAGTATTTGACGAGAAAACAAAAGATACTATTTGGTGGGGTGATGTAAATTTCAAATTTGATGCAGGTAAATTTGATGTGCTATACAACCGTATGTGTGCCTATTTATCAGGAAAAGAAGTATATGTACGTGATTCATATGCTTGTGCTGATCCAACATATCGTTTAAACATCAGAGTTGTAACAGAAACACCCTGGTCGAACTTATTTGCAAACAATTTATTTTTACGTCCTACACATGATGAAATCCTCAATTTTATTCCTGAATGGACAATTATTTGTGCTCCCGGCTTTATGGCAATACCAGCAGTTGACGGAACACGCCAGCACAATTTCGCTATCCTTAATATGACTAAAAAGGTTATTTTAATTGGAGGAACAGGCTATACAGGCGAAATCAAAAAAGGTATTTTCTCTTTATTAAATTATATTTTACCACATGAAAAAGGAGTGTTATCAATGCACTGCTCTGCAAATATTGGTAAAGATGGTGATACCGCAATTTTCTTTGGTTTATCAGGTACCGGTAAAACAACCCTTTCCGCGGATCCTAATCGTGGATTAATAGGTGATGATGAACATGGCTGGAGTGAGAAAGGTGTTTTTAATATTGAAGGTGGTTGTTATGCTAAATGTGTTGATTTAACATTAGAAAAAGAGCCTCAGATTTTTGGAGCTGTAAAATTTGGCGCTCTATTAGAAAATATTGAGTTCTATGAAAATACATCTACTGTTGATTTCAGCAACATTTCAAAAACAGAAAATACTCGTGTTGGTTACCCTGTTCACTTTATTGACAATGCTATAGAACCTTCTGTAGGAAATATTCCCAGAAATATTTTCTTTTTAACCTGCGATGCTTATGGTGTTTTGCCTCCTATTTCTAAATTAACAACCGGACAGGCAATGTATCATTTTATTTCTGGTTACACAGCCAAGGTTGCGGGAACCGAAGTTGGTGTTAAAGAACCACAGTCAACATTTTCAGCATGCTTTGGTAAGGCATTTTTACCATTACACCCTACAAAATATGCTGAGTTATTAGGCAAAAAATTAAAAGAAAACAAGGTAACTGTTTGGCTGGTTAATACCGGATGGTCTGGAGGAGCTTATGGAGTTGGAAACCGTATGAAATTATCATATACACGTGCTCTGATTACCGCAGCACTTACAGGTGAATTAGAAAAAATTAAATATGAAACATTGCCTGTGTTCGGTTTAAGTGTGCCAACTATGTGTCCTAACATACCTACCGAAATATTAAATCCACGTAATACCTGGAAAGATAAAGAAGCTTTTGATACTACAGCAAATAAATTGGCTGCTTCTTTTATTAAAAACTTCGAACAATATGCAAGTGCGGCAAATGAAGAAATAATGTCTGCTGCTCCTAAAACTGCTGTGACAGCTTAAAATGGCCTCTCCCCTTAATCCCCTCTCCAAAGGAGAGGGGGTGATAGGTAACATTCCTAAATATTAAGACCTATCTCCTCTTAGGAAATAATAAGAGGGTTCTTTATGCACTTATTTTACACACCTGATATATTACTAACACCTCTCCCCCTTGGGGAGAGAATAAGTGAGGGGTTCTTTTATATCCTCAACGAAGAAGAAAGTAAGCACTGCATTCGGGTTTTACGCTTAAATAGTGGTGATAAAATAATATTAATTGATGGTAAAGGCGGATGGTATGATGCCGAAATCATTGATGACAATCCAAAGCGCTGTGCGGTAAACATTACTCAAACCCAAAAAGAATTTGGTAAACGTGAATTTTATCTTCACATTGCAATTGCGCCAACAAAAAATATGGATCGATTGGAATGGTTTATTGAAAAGGCTACTGAAATGGGTATTGATGAAATTTCAATTATTGATTGCCAAAACAGTGAACGCAGCAATGTAAAAACAGATCGATTAAATAAAGTTGCAATTGCAGCTATCAAACAAAGTCTCAAAGCATATCTGCCACAAATAAATGAGATAATGGATTATAAAAAATTCATTTCTTCGACCGTTAATTTTACCGGTCAAAAATTTATTGCACATTGCTATAAAGGCGAATCCAAAGCACATCTAAAAAATATTTATCTGCACAATAATAATGTTTTGATACTTATCGGACCGGAAGGTGATTTTTCTGTTGATGAGGTAAAAATAGCTGTTGATAAAGGTTTTAAAGAAATAAGTTTAGGGACCAGTCGTTTGCGAACCGAAACGGCTGCATTATATGCCTGTTCAACAATTAATATATTGAATGAATAATATTTTTTTCGGCAATCGTTCCAACCGAAAATCAATGATGATCTGTAAGAAGAATTTTCATTTGGGCGTTCCCCTTTCTTGAAAAATGAAAGGGCCGGGCTTGGAGTTTATCCTGAGCAAAGTCGAAGGGCTCCAATCTTTTCTAAAAAGAAAAGGATTTCCGCTACAATCCCTAACGCATCATTTACCCTGAAAGAGTTTTGTTATTTCACATTCCTCACAAAAAACACAAATCCATTTTTGCGGTAAATTTCTTTTATAGCCGGGTAGTTTAATAATATGTTTTCGGCTGAAGTAATTTTGCTTACAAAATAAACAGGCTTGTCGATTTCCCCTGTTAGAAGCCAATCCAGAATGAAACTATTTTTATTTGCAGGTTCTTTTTTATGAGAATAAAATAAATGTGCGTAACTTTTAAATCCAAGTGTTTCGATATAACAATCCTTATTTTGCAGGTATTCATAAAATTCAATTGCTGCACCCTGAGAATATTTTTCAATGCGTGGAGCTACTATCAATGCTGACATATTTACAGAAAGCAGACTAATAATAAAAATGCCAATTAGTCCTTGTTTAAGCTTATTTCTGGAAATCAATATTATCATCACTCCTATACCAATAATCAATACAGCCCCAATCAACCATTCAAAACCAGTCCACGGAACGTTTGCTTTTATATTTTCAACAGCAAATTTGTCTTTGATGATATCGGCATTGATTATTTGCAGTTTATATTTATCAATAAATGGTAATGCCGAAATAGCAATACCTATAAGACTTGCAAGCAGCATTAAAAGAATACTTGAATATTTTTTCCATTGCAACTCAGCGTTCATTAATTTATAAACGGCGTATGCAGCCATAAAACTTAAAGGGAAATAACACAGTGATGAGTAATGAACAATTTTTGTTTTCACAATACTGAAAAGAATCAACACTACCCAAAACAAAACTACCATCCATAATTTAAAGTGTTTTTGATAGGGAGTGTCAAATTTAGCGGAAGGATTAAAAGCTCTTAATGCAAGTATTGATGCAGGAAAACAACCGATCAATAATACTACCCAATGATAAAAAAACGGACCGCCATGACCTGAATCCTGTGTGTTAAATAATCGTACCTGATAATTGAAAAATTCTTTAATAATTTCTGCATTGCCCGTTAACGCAAGGAGAAGAAACCATAATCCACCGACAAAAGCGACAGCAACTGAATAAATAATAATTTGCTTTAGGCTTAAAATAGGCTGAAAACGTTTGATAATCCAATAAACTCCAAGGCATAATCCAAAAACCAATATAGCAACCGGACCTTTTGTTAAAACACCAAGACCAATGAATAGTGCTGATAAAAGCAAATGTCTGATATTTTTATTGCTATTATTAGGTTGTGAATTGAAGTTGCTGAATAAAATAAAGTAATAAATTCCCGAAAAAATAAAAAGATTAAACCAAGGGTCAATAATTCCGGATTTAAAATAAAAATGTGGTAGAAATGAACCTGCGTATACCAATACCCAGATAATTCCGAATTTTTCATCCACCAATTTTCGGCCGATATTAAAGAATACGAGCAAAGTAATACATCCGCAAATAGCATTAGGTAATCGTGCAGCGAATTCAGTAACTCCAAAAACACTCATTGATAATGCCTGCATCCATATAAAAACAGGTGGCTTTTCCCAAAAGGGCTGAAAATTAATTTTCACTGAAAAATAATCGCCGGTAACAAGCATTTCTCTTGCACATTCGGCAAAATTAATTTCATCCCAATCAAATAAATGCACTGCACCTAAAAATGGAACAAATAGCAATAAAGCAGCTATAGCAATTAATATGTTATATCTTAAAACAGATGATTTCATTGATTTCTAAATGTGGTGATGAGTGAATGTTCCATCCATGTTCTATTTTTTTGTTGAATGAAAACATAAACAACGAAAGTTGTCAATACTCCTATCAATGAACCGGCATAAACATCTCCCAAAAAATGTTGTGATAAATAAATTCGGGAATAGCCTACCAATAAGGCAATTATAAATAAAACAAATTTCAATATTTTATTTTTTACCAATAGTGCAAATGAAAAATATAAAGCGAAAGCACATGTGCTATGTCCGGAAGGAAAGCTATAGTACAAATGATTTTCCACTCCCGGTACAAAATACAAATTGTGAATCCCTTCAAAAAATTTTTTAGGCCGTACAACATCAACAAAAACAGTTTGTTTAAGTAGTTGAGTTATTATGGAAGCAATAAGATTGGATAAACCAACAATTAGAGCATATCTGTATTTTATTGCCAGGAGAATAATTACAGTTAATACAGCCAAGAGGCCATCTCCAAGATAGGTAAAGTAGAAAAAAAATATATCGAAAAAGGAAGTATGAAAGGAATTGAACTCTAAATGAATTTCTTGTTTTGTATTTATTGCCAATAATACTGCACCAATTACAATAAAAAGAAGGTACGGAAATAAAAAGTAAAGATTTGCTTTGAAAATAGCTTTCACATCATTAAAAAATTAAAGAATTTGAGAATTAGAGAAATGGAGAATCTTTATAATCCATAATTCCCTAAATCTCAAATTCTCAAGATATTTTTTTGCTAGTGTCAAGTCAAGTTTGTTTTGTCGCATTGTTGGTCATTCCGAACTTGTT
>JAVHPR010000012.1:0-27606 GCA_036170695.1 Bacteroidia bacterium | reverse complement strand
AACGATCCTTATGCATGGTTCTCGACTCCGCCCGAACTGACTGTACAGGTAGCCAGTTCGAGCGGAGTCGAGAAAGTGTGAGGGCATTTAATTTCGTTAATTAAACGACATTGAATTAAAATTTAACAAACGGATACAAATATATTTAGAATAATGGTAAACTACTATACTTATCTAAAGATACAAATTAAAGAATTTTTGAAGTTAAAATATTAATTATACTAATTGCATTTTTATTCGTAAATTCGATGCAAAGGTTTTTGAAATTTTGTAATTCTTTAAGTATGAGACATCTCTCCAACCGCGAAGTCCGCACGATTAAAGCATTGACAGAAGTTATTATTCCGCAGGATGGTCCTTTTCCACATGGACATGGAGACATTGACATTATTTCTTTTTTTGAAGATTTTCTTTCCCACGTCCCATCAAGGGTGAAGTGGTTTCTGTTTTTTAATCTGTGGATTTTTGAATATTTCGGATGGATTGCATTGTTATATTGCCGCTATTCAGATTTTGAAAAAGAGGATACCACAGCTCAAAAATCTTTTTTTAGAAACTTTGCTTTTTGGATAAAAGCTCCTGGCTTTTTTTCAAAAATGAGATTTGGTTACCGCGAAAAAATTATAGCAAAAATGAAAGGCAACAATTCTTTTGTTATTCGCGGAATTTATCTTCTTACTTCTATTGTTTCTCTGATTCCTTTTTACAGCGACAAGCGTGTGATGGATAAAATCGGGTATTTGGGATATACAGAAGGCGAAAATAAAATAAAGTGATAATATGATTATTGACTCAAATACACTTAATGACAATTTTCATGAAACAGCTGACGCAGTGGTGATTGGCAGCGGTGCAGGAGGTGCACCAATGGCATATCATCTAGCTGTAGCAGGGTTAAAAGTTATTTTGATTGAAGAAGGGCAAAATTTTGATATTTCATCATTCAAACGCAATAGCTGGAAAGTGATGCGTGATATGTACCGAGATGGTGGTACTGTGCTTACTCTTGGTACGCCTTCCATTCCGATGCCCCTAGGAAATGCCCTTGGCGGAACTACTATCATCAATTCGGGAACCTGTTTCCGGATGCCGGAAAAAGTTTTTACTGACTGGAAAAAAGAATTTGGTTTGAGCGGACTTGACTATGCAAATCTCATTCCGCATTTTGAAACGATAGAAAAAATGATTGGCGTTACTGATGCCACGGCCGAAACCGTTGGCTCAAACAATATTCTTTTTGCAGAAGGTGCAAAAAAACTTGGCCTTCATCCGAAGCCTTTGCCGCGCAACGCACCGGATTGCAAAGGTGCGGGGATCTGTGCTTTCGCCTGCCCAAACGGAGCCAAAAAAAGTATGGAACAAACTTTTATTCCTGCCGCTTCCGAAAATGGTGCAACAATAATTACTTCCGCTCGGGCTGAAAAAACAATTATAAAAAATGGAAAGGCAACCGGAATCACCGGTTCGTTTCTGGATGAAAACAAAAAGAAGAGAGGTAAATTTCAGATAGACGCAAAGTTTGTTATTCTTAGCTGCGGAGCAATATATTCTCCATATTTTCTTCTGAAAAATAAAATAGCAAACAGTTCAAAACAGGTTGGAAAAAATCTTCACATTCATCCGGCATCAAAAGTTGTAGGTGTTTTTAATGAAACAATAAATGCCTGGAGTGGAATCCCCCAAGGATATTATGTTGATGATTATGCAGGGGAAGGAATTATGTTTGAAGGATTTTTTCTTCCCCCCTCCTTTCTTGCGTTTGCGCTTCCATCTTATGGAATGAATTTGAAAAAATTGATGGCAGATTACAGCAAAATGGCTGGTTTTGGAATTATGGTTACAGATTCGTCGCATGGAAAAGTGATTGTTGGAATAGATAAATCACCGATGATTTTTTATAGCCTGAATAAAGCTGATACTTTAAAATTCAAAAAGGGTATTGAAATTGCTGCGCGCGTTTATTTTGAAGCAGGAGCGAAAAAAGTATTATTGCCAATAAATGGCTTAGAAGAAATAAATCATCCGGATGAACTGAAAATTTTGCATGAAACAGAAATTAAATCATCGCAGCTTGAATTGAGCGCATTTCATCCGATGGGAACTTGTCGAATGGGAGATAATCCAAAAACAAGTGTTGTAAATTCTTTTCTGGAAACACATGATATAAAAAATCTTTTTGTGGCCGATGCCTCTGTGTTTCCATCAAGTCTGGGAGTTAACCCCCAGGTGACCATTATGGCATTTTCGCTGTGGGCTGCGGAAAATATTATCCGGAAATTCAATTAATGCGAATCAAGGGTTCAAATAAATTCGGGTGCATAGGTCATACTGAGCATGTCGAAGTATGTGGGCAGCCCATCGCACACCCTTCGACAGGCTCAGGGTGACAGCACGTTTTGTTGTTTTATCCAACCCCTGATTTGCATTATTTATTTTCAATTAATTTTTAGAAACTGTGACAGAACCGGTAAATTATACGAGATACCAAAAAGGGCAAAAAAAAGGACATTACGAAAGTTTTTTTCAGCGGGCAAACCATCCAACTGAACCAAAAGCTTTCTGGATTCGATACACTATTTTTTCTCCCGATAATCATCCGGAAAGGGCGATCGGAGAATTATGGGCGATTTATTTTGATGGTATCAGTCACAAACATATCAAAGTAAAAAAAGAAGTAGCATTCGAAAAATGTATTTTTGAAGACAAGCGTTTTTTTGTAAAAATTGAAAATTCTTCTCTTGAAAACGGAAAACTTTCCGGTAACATATCTTCTGAGAATAATTCTATTGAATGGGATTTGAATTATTCCGGAAATTCATCGCCAATGTTCCCATTGTCCGAAAATTTGTACAAAGGAAATTTCCCGAAAGCAAAACTTTTGGTTGGCTTGCCATTGGCTTCATACACAGGAAGCTTGGTGGTGAATGGAAATAAAATTGCAATTGAAAACTGGATTGGCAGCCAGAATCACAACTGGGGTATCAAACACACGGACCATTATGCTTGGGGACAAATAGCGGGATTTGATAATGCTCCTGAAAGTTTTTTTGAAGTCACTACCGCGCGGTTGAAATTCGGTCCGGTATGGACTCCTTTTATGACACTGATGACCTTACGACATAAAGGGCGTGAATTCCGTTTGAATACCATTGTACAGTCGTTAAAAGCAAAAGGAAATTTTGATTATTTCAATTGGAAATTTTATTCAAAAAATAAGGATGCGGAAATAGAAGGAACCATCTTCGCAGATAAAAATGATTTTGTTGAATTAAAATATTATAATCCTCCGGGTGGAATTAAAAATTGCCTGAACACAAAAATAGCATCGGCAAAAATTAAAATCCGTTACAAAGATTCATTTGGAAAAATTAGTGAAGAGCTTTTGGAAACAAAGAACAGAGCAGCTTTTGAAATACTGGAGGACGAGAAAGCGATACCTAAATGAATTGATTGGTAATTTGTAAAATTGTTTGGTGCCTATGAAAAATGTTTGAGCAAAAAAAAGAGTCCCGTAATTTTGCGGGACTCTTTTTTTAACTCAGAATAAGATATTAACCTCTTCCTTGTCCAGCTTTTACTGGTTTAGGCTCTTCTTTTTTAGGAGCAACCTTTTTTCCACCTTTTTTCTTAGCTTCAGCAGCAGCAGCTTCAGCAGCCGCAGCTTCTTCAGCAGCTTTTGCAGCTTCAGCAGCTTTTGCAGCTTCAGCAGCAGCAGCAGCTTCAGCAGCAGCAGCTTCAGCAGCTTTAGCTTGTTCAACAAGAGCAATTGAATCTTGTTTCATTTTTTCTTTAGCTGCAATTTCTTCAGCGCTTGGTCCGCATGCAGTGAATGTAAACATTCCAGCTACGGCAACTAATGTAAGTACTTTTTTCATTTTTTTATAATTGTTTATTTGGTTAACCGGAGGCAAAAGTAATATTTTATTTTTATAAAAAACAAATTTATTTTAATAAAAAAACAGTACATTTGTTTCCGAAAAAAATTATCATTTAACAAATAAAAAAATTATCCAAATGAAAAAAAACATTTTGAATTTAACTGCAATTTCATTAATTGCAATGGCCTCAGTATTCACAGGATGTAAAAAAGATGATATTACTGCTCCTGTTGTTACATTAAACGGTGCAGCCAGCATAACAGTTTCTTTACAAGGTACCTACACTGAATTAAATGCTACGGCAAACGATGAAAGTGATGGTGCTCTCACTCCAACAATCTCGGGAACTGTAGATGTTAACCAAACAGGTACTTATACTATTACTTATACTGCAACTGATGCAGCAGGTAACGTTGGCACAGAAACAAGAAGTGTTGTTGTTGTTAATGATTTAGATGCGATGACCGGTACTTATTTATGTTCAATTGCTGGTACTCCTGTTTATACGTATACACAAACAATAACTGCTTCTACAACTCTAAATAATAGAATTGGTTTCGGCAAGTTTGGTGATTATACAGGAAATGTTAATATCCATGCTGATATAACAGGAACAACTGTTGACCTTCCTAGCCAAATGGCTGCTGCAGTTGGAAACCCAGCTGCTGACAGAACTTTTGCAGGTTCTGGTTTAAAAACTTCAACTGGTTTTACATTAAATTATACCGAAACTGTAACCGGATCTCCAACAATAAATACTGCTGAGACTTTTGTAAAACAGTAATATCGAAATAATATATTTATAAAGCGCCCTTCCAACAATGGAGGGCGTTTTTTTTGTTATGGCCTTTCATTAATCAATTTTATTACTTTTGTACTTGTTGGGCTAAACACATTATGAATTGTTAATCTGCATGCAAAAAAACTTCCACAATCTTATTAGATTATTAAATCATATTGCATTCTTACTTCTTGTTTATGCCATTTACAGATTACTTTTTTTCTGCTTTAACTATTCTTATTTTTCTGATTTAAGTCTTTGGAAGCTTTTATCAATAATGATATTTGGCGTCCGTTTTGATTTGTCCGTCATCATTTTGTCGAATCCTCTCTTTATTTTATTATACCTGCTGCCCTTTGCTTTCCGAGAGAAAAAGTGGTATCGTGTTCTTTTAAAATGGCTTTTTTTGAGTGTTAACAGCCTCGCCATGTTAGCCAATTGTGTTGATTTAGCTTATTTTCAATTTACCTTAAAACGAACAGATGCCACCGTATTCAATTTTTTTGGAGGTCGGATCGGTAATGATTTAGGGCATTTGCTCCCCTTGTTTATTAAAGAGTATTGGTATGTGAGTGTTATTTGGATAATCCTAATATACATCATTTACTTTCTGTATAAAAGGACGGAACAAAATCTCCAATTAATTTGGACTACAAAACAGTATGGACTACAAACTCTAATTTTAATAGTGGTTACAGCATTCTCTATTGTTGGTTACCGTGGCGGGTTTCAGCTTAAACCCGTCAGTATTGTTAGTGCAGGAGAATATGCAGCTGTGAAATATGTACCATTGCTGGTGAACACACCATTTACTATTCTTAAAACATTGGATTTACCGGCTATCGAACCATCACTTTATTGGCATATAAAGGATGAGGTAGCGCTTAAAGAATTATTTAACCCTGTTCATAGTGCAAAAAGCGGAGGATTTAAAAAAATAAATGTATTCGTAATTACGCTCGAAAGTTTTTCCGAAGAATATATTGGCGCACTGAATGGAAAATCAATCGGCTACACACCTTTTTTAGATTCGCTTATCTCGGTAAGCCTTACTTTTAATAATGCTTTTTCAAATGGAAAAACCTCCATTGAAGGGTTGCCCGCTATTGTTGCCAGCATTCCAACCTGGATGAATGAACCTTTCATTACGTCTCCTTATGGAAGTAATCAAATGAACAGTTTGGCGAGTTTATTGAAACAGCAAGGATATTATTCTGCATTTTTTCATGGTGGAACCAATGGAACTATGGGCTTTGATGCTTTCGCAAGTATTGCAGGATTTACAGATTATTTCGGGCGTACTGAATATAACAACGAAAAAGATTATGATGGCAATTGGGGAATCTGGGATGAAGAATTCTTGCAATATACCGCCAATACTGTTAATAAAAAGCAGCAGCCATTTTTTGCAACCGTATTCACGTTAACTTCTCACCATCCTTTTCCCATACCGGATAAGTATAAAAACCAATTTAAAGAAGGCGCTCTTCCTATTGAAAGAAGTATTGCTTACACCGATTTCGCTTTAAGAAAATTTTTTGAATCCGCGAAAAAAATGCCCTGGTTCAATAATACACTTTTTGTTTTATCTGCCGATCATACGGGGATTTCAGCCGATCCATATTATACCAATAAAGTGGGTAATAATTCTATCCCGATTATTTATTATATGCCTAACGGTCAATTAAAAGGACTGGATTCCACCATTACCCAGCAAATAGATATTATGCCTTCGGTGCTTGATTTCTTAAACTACCCATCCTCTTATTTTGCATTTGGAACCAGCGTTTTCGATACATCCACACAACATTTTGCCCTCATTTACAGGAGTGATGTGTTTCAATTGATTGAGGATAACTATGTACTTCAGTTTGATGGGGATAAAGCAAGGGATTTATTTCATTATACATCCGATAGTTTATTAACCAATGACCTTATTATAAAAGAGCCGGAAATTAGTTTAAAAATGGAAAATAAAACGAAAGCGATTATTCAAACGTATCAGCAAAGTTTGATAAACAATAAAATGCACTGAACCAATTAAGCAATTTTGCAGTATGCAATTTAACAATTTAACAACATTACCTATCTCAACAATTACCCCCTCTCCTTGGGAGAGGGGATGAAGGGGAGAGGTTTTAATACTTATGAAAAAGAAAATCTGTTTCATCGTTAATCCTATTTCAGGAATTGGGAGACAAAAGGTCATAGAAAAACTAGTGGCCAAGCATCTTAATCAATTACTATTTGATTATAAAATTGAGTATACCAAAGCTCCTAAGCATGCCACAGAAATAGCTAAACAGGCTGTGGCGGACGGTTTTAATATAGTTGTAGCAGTGGGAGGTGATGGATCTATTAATGAAATATCAAGAGGGTTAATAGGTTCAAATACTGCATTGGCAATTATTCCGGCCGGCTCAGGAAACGGGTTTGCCAGACATTTGAAAATCCCATTGAATTCTAAAAAAGCAATGGCTATAATTAACAATGCAAAAGAAATTAGAGTTGATTCTATGCAATTCAATGATGAAATATTTGTTAATATCGCAGGTCTTGGCTTTGATGCTCACATAAGCTGGGAGTTTTCTAAATTTGGGAAAAGGGGCTTCTCTTCCTACCTTAAACTAATAGCCCGTGAGTTTGCTAATTATAAAGTAAAGGATTATGAATTGATTATTAATGGAAAATCTTTTCATAAAAAAGCATTTGTGATAAGTTTTGCAAACGGTCCGCAATGGGGAAATAATGCGTATATAGCACCTGAGGCAGATATTGCGGATGGATTAATGGATATTGCCATTCTAAAAGATTTTTCCTTTTTAAAGGCATTCCCAATCAGTTATAAAATATTCCGCAAAACACTGCATAACTCCTCCTATTTGGAAATAATAAAAACCAAAGAAGTAATTGTTAAACAATCTAATACCAATGCCCATATTGATGGTGAGCCTATTGAGATCGGAAGCACGATATCAATAAAAGTAAATCCCTTATCTTTAAGGGTTATAGTTCCATAGGGAGATAGGAGATGTGAATTTATTTAATAAATACAGATGAAAAAAATTCTTCACTACTTTGTTTTTTATTTTAGAGAAGAAATTAAGTGGCTGTATTTTACTGTAGTTATTGTTTTTGCTGCCTTTTGTATTTTCTTTCAGTATAATTTTAAGGTTGCTAATATTTTTGTCGAACATCACCATCAGGATATATCCTATTATCCCCGTGCTTTTTTACTTTATGCAATTCCATTTTTAGGTACGCTGTTTTTATATTCTGCTTTTTATAAAAAATGGGATATCTGGAAAAATCATTCTTTTGTAATTCTTGTTCTATTTACCCTTGCTGTCTATGTTTTTCGTTGCGATATTAGTATGCAAACGGAACTGATAAAAAAATATTTTGACATTGATCATCAACGCTATTGGATAAAAATTAGTAATCAACTTGTGCATGGCTTGGTACTTTTTTTCTTTCCTTTTCTTTGGTGGTGGGTAATGGAAAGGAAAAATAACGAACTTTACGGATTGAAATATGAAGGTGTTTCATTTAAACCTTATTTCATTATCTTGTTGTTCCTGGTACCTTTGGTGGCTTTGGCTTCCACACAAAAAGATTTTTTGAATGGTTATCCATTGGTGGCTAATGCGATGAAAGGAGAACCAGGGAATACCTGGATTAAAGGCAGTTTGTTTGAATTAAGCTATGGGTTTGATTTTCTGATGAATGAGTTTTATTTTAGAGGATTTATCATATTAGCTTTTGCTAAATTTCTTGGTCGAGGTATTATTTTGCCAATGACCTTGTTTTATGTTTTTATTCATTTTGGGAAGCCCCTGGGAGAAACGATTTCTTCCTTTTTTGGCGGACTCGCCCTTGGTATTATTGCTTATGAAACCCGATCCATATATGGTGGAGTTATTCTTCATATTGGCATTGCCTGGTTGATGGAGATTGGCGCAGGGCTTGGGCGTTTTTTCTATTTGTAAAATGATTTGTTATAATTAACACATAAAAAAATGTCAAAAAAAGATAAAAAAAGCGGCGTTGTTTATTCTACTAATAAAGATTTTAGTTTTGAATTTGAACAAGCAGAAACTCAGGAAACATTGCCTCCTCAGCAACAAAACTTAAAATTATTTTTGGATCGTATTGGTGGAGGAAAGTTAATAACTCGTATTAATGGGTTTATTGGAGTTGGGACTGATTTAGAAGCTTTGGGCAAAACATTAAAACAGAAATGCGGCGTTGGAGGAAGCGTTAAAAATGGAGAAATACTAATTCAGGGTGACCATCGTGAAAAAGCATTGAAACTGCTTGTTGAGGCTAATTATAAGGTAAAGAAAGCGGGAGGCTGAAAATTAGCGGGGGATTTAGTTCTTTAACACTTTATTATACAATTCTTCATACAATGGAAGTATTTTAACAATATCAAATTTTTTGGCTTGTTCGAATGCATTCATTTTAAACTGATTTAGTACACTCTCATCCTTTAATATACTGATTGCATTTTTCGCCATATCATCTATATCCCCGACATTACTCATATAACCGGAAAAACCATGAACATTAACTTCGGGTAAGCCGCCTGAATTGGTTGAGATTACAGGGACTTTACTTGCCATGGCCTCCAAAGCAGCTAAACCAAAACTTTCAGTTTCAGAGGGTAATAAAAACAAATCCGAAATTGCTAATATTTGTTCGGGATTCACAATTTTTCCCAATGATTTAACATCATTGCAGGTATCAAGTTCTCTACAAAGTTTTTCAATATTTCCTCTTTCAGGTCCATCACCAATTAGAATTAATTTTGCAGGAATTACTTTTTTTATTTTGTCAAACATCCGTAACACATCTTCCACACGTTTTACTTTTCTGAAATTAGAAATATGAATCAACACACGTTCACCGTTAGGGGCATAAAATTTTTTCTGACATTTACTACTTTCAATAACGTGATCCTCCAAACAAATAAAGTTAGGAATCACTAAAATTTCTTTTTGAACGTTAGCGAAATTTTTATAAGTATCCTTTTTCAGGCTCTCTGAAACGGCAGTTACAGCATCACTTTGATTTATGGCAAATGTAATTACGGGTTCAAACGATGGATCCTTACCCACCAAAGTAATATCTGTACCATGCAGTGTTGTGATAAAAGGAATTTTAATTCCCTGAGATGCCAATATCTGCTTAGCCATATACGCTGCTGAGGCATGAGGAATAGCATAATGGACATGAAGCAAATCCAGTTTTTCATATTTCACAACATCCACCAGTTTGCTTGATAATACTAATTCATAGGGTGGATAATCAAACAAAGGATAATCTGAAACGGATACTTCATGATAAAATAAATTTCCTGACAAAAAATCCAAACGCACCGGCGGACTATAAGTTATAAAATGCACCTGATGCCCTTTTTCAGCAAGCGCTTTACCTAGTTCGGTAGCTACTACTCCACTACCACCAAATGTTGGATAACATACTATTCCTATTTTCATTGCCTCTGGTGTTTATGTGTTTAAGTGTTCGGGTGTTTTGGTGTTAACTAACAAAAACACTCAAACACCAGAACATTACTTTTTATTAACCAAGTACTTTAATAAAGCTAATGTTAATTTTTTTGTTTCATCAATTGACAAATGAAGCCTTTCAAGCTCTTCTGCTGAAACATATTCTAAATCCTCCAATAAGTATAACATGCTTTTTACTTCCCCCGAAGAACTCGAAGAAATATCAAGAAAACGGATAAATTCTTTTTGACTGTATCTTGAAAATCCTTCCGCAATATTATTCATTGAGGAAACAGCAGCACGCCGAAATTGTGATTTTAGATCAAAATCAGTTTTGAATTTTCCTTTGTCAGAAACCATATAAACTAAATTAACTAATTGGCGGGATTTTTGCCAACAAATTAAATCTTCAAATCGCTCAACTTTTGACATAATGAGATCTGATATTTAATAATATTCACTAAAACACTAAAACACCCAAACACTAAAACACTAAAACACTACTTCACAGCCTCATAAATAACCTCTTGAATTTTATTTCGGATGCCCGATTTTGAAAGTTTATTTTCATCTGCATTAGGGTTAACTCTGTTGGATAGAAAAATATAAACAATTTGATTTGAAGGATCGGCCCATGCTAAAGTGCCTGTAAAACCTGAATGTCCAAAGCTTAAATAAGAAACACAGCTACATACCGGACTTTCTTTTTTAAGATTTGTTTCCGGCTTATCAAAACCTACAGCTCTTCTATTATCCTTGCAATATTGACATTTTGTACATTCCGTTATGGTCGCAGAATCAATATATCGCCGTCCTCCGTATTGCCCTTTATTCATGAACATCTGCATCATCACAGCTAAATCATTGGCATCGGAAAACAAACCGGCATGGCCACCCACGCCACCAAGCATCGCCGCCCCCTGGTCATGAACATCACCATGAACCAATTGTTTGCGAAATTTTTTATCATTTTCAGTGGGCACAATTCTCTCAGGATCAAATCGGTCACGTGGTTTGTAACCCATTGTTGGCAGACCAAGCGGCAGGTAAAAATATTTCAATACATATCTTTCCTCGGGAACAAAGGTTTGTTTTTCAATAATTTTTTTAAGGAAATAATACCCCAGATCGCTGTACAAATATTTGCCGCTTTCTCTTATCGGCGATTCAATAATTTGTTTGTAAATAGAGTCTTCATAATTTTTATTGATGAATAAATTGTCTGCAACACGTTTTGGAAACTCATCGTTTCTTACATTATTATAAATGCCGGATTTGTATTGGCCTTTTTCCATTGTTTTCATCCAAAAGGGGATCCAATCCCTTAGTCCTGCCTGATGAGTTAGCATTTCACGTATTATAATGTTTTGTTTGTTACTGCCTGCCAATTGCGGTAAGTAGGTAACCAAACGTTCATCCAGATTTATTTTTTTCTCATCCATCATCTTCATTATAGAAGGGGTGGTCGCTGCAATCTTAGTAATGGAAGCCAAATCATAGAGATCATCGTTCTTTACTTTTACTTTTATTTTTTTATCATAGGTATGATACCCAAAGGATTTTTGATAAATAACTTTTCCGTTTTTCGCAACTAAAATCTGGCAACCCGGAAACACCTTATCTTTTATGCCTTTAAGGGCTATGCTATCTATTCTCGACAACGCTTTTGAGTCAGCGCCCACTTCTTCAGGGACAGTATATTTAAACCGGATGGCTTTAGTTTCAATTCCTGTACCTGCAACAAAATAAGGACTTGGTGTGATAGGTAATTTCCCTGTAGCGGCAATCCCACCAAATATTAATTGTGCCGAATAGCTTGCACTAAAATCATTATCCTCATAACTCATGATTACTCCGTCAGCAAATTGCAGGGTGTCCATTTTGCCTAATATATAAGGGTTAGCCGCAACATTAACAATTACTTTGGATTGTTTCATCACCGCCTTTAACATGGTCATAACTTGAGGTGTTAAACCAAAATCTTTATCAGGCTTATTGTTTGTATTATTGATATCAATAATAACAAGATTATACTTCTTTAAGGTACTTAAAACAGTATCAAATACTTCTTTCTTTGCATCTTTATCAATTCCAAAATGTTTGATTGGTGAATAATTAGAAAGCGTTTGCTGAAAAATATTTAACTCCTTGTATCCTAATGATAATGACGCAATACGCATGGTATCCAGATTTTGAATCGGAATAATATTTTCTTTATTTCTCAACAATGTTAAAGATGCTTCAGTTAGCTTGCGATTAATAAGCTCTGCATTAGCTGTATTTAAATCGTTATAGAGATTTTTAAGCTTGATAGCTTTGTTATGATTTAGGCCAGCCCATTGTTTCGCCAATAAAATTTTCATGCAACGTTTATCAATTTCTCCCTGAGAAATAGTGCCGCTGTCAATAGCTAATTTTATTTGTTTTATGGCGGTTGGGACATTTTCAGGAAATAGCAATACATCATTTCCGGCAATTAATGCTTTAACATCCACTTCGCCCGGTTTATAAAATTTACTCACACCTTTCATATTCAACGCATCAGTAAATACAAGCCCTTTGAAGGCAAGCGTGTCTTTCAGTAAATCGCTTACTACTTTTTTTGAAAGCGTTGAAGCCTGATTTGGCGTAGTATCCAAAGCCGGGATAAATAAGTGAGCGACCATCATACTTCCCAAACCCTGAGCAATTAGCTGTTTAAAAGGATATAACTCAAGGGTGTCCAATCGTTCACGAGAAGATTTTACTGTAGGTAATGTCTTATGCGAATCACTATCCGTATCACCATGTCCGGGAAAATGTTTAGCATTTGCAAGTACTCCATTATCCTGCATTCCTTTCATATACATACCTGCTTTACGTGTAACGTTGAATTTGTTTTCTCCAAATGACCGATTACTGATAACAGGATTTAAAGGATTATTATTTACATCCACAACCGGGGCAAAATTTATTTGCATTCCTAAACGTGAACATTGCCGGGCAATTTCTCGTCCCATCTCATAAATCAATGAGTCGTTTTGAATAGCGCCTAAGGTCATTTGACGGGGGAATTTAGTAGTGCTGTCCAAACGCATTGCCAGACCCCACTCGGCATCAATTGCAATAAATAATGGGACTTTGGAGCAGCTCTGGAAATAGTTTGTCTGTTTTGCCTGACGAATAGGGCCCCCTTGGAAGAATATAAGTCCACCGATTTTATACTGATTGACTAATTTTTTTATTTCTTTTAAATGTGCTTTACCCTTATTAGAGTACGCCGCCACCATAAACAATTGCCCAATGCGCTCTTCGGCTGTTAATGTTTTGAAAACTGAATCCGCCCAATGTGTATCGCTTACATAAAATGGTGGGTCTTGTTTTTTCTTTTCCGGAAGATTCCACCATGAGCCTGTAATGTAGGGCATCTCATATCTTATAGGGAATAGTTGTGAATGCTTACTTGAAGATCGTTCAGTTAAATCTTCTTTAGCAGAAATAGTTGGAATGAATTGGGTAAAGGCTACCGAAATAATAAAAGAAATAAATAGTACAATAAATATGTTTTTTTTCATCAAAAGCATTAATTAAATAAAATTATACAAACGAATTTCTTGCTAAAATTAAGTCCAAATGAGCTTTGATTATTTCTTGCCAATTATAATTATTAACGCAGGAATGTTGATGAGTTTTTATAAAAACACCTGACAATTTAACAATTTTGATGCTTTTCAAAATTTAATTATTCAACTCAAATTAGTAATTCGGCGATAAAAGATATTATTAAACGGTAAATTTGTAAGATAATCTGGTAATAGAAATTATTATGTATAAAAAACTTTTTAATATCATGGTACTGATGATCAGTGTACTGATTATTAATTTATTAACAGGCCGTATCACTGATTATATTATCCACTACAAACTCGATTTGAACCCTTTTAAAATCACAGCTATTGCAATGTTTGCTTTGGTATTTATATTAGTGCCAGCTTATCGATATATGGGAACCCGTATCGAACTGTTAATTGCAAGGTTATTAGTTAAAGGCAGCAATTCCTTTGGCAAAACAATAGGACTATTATTATCATTTTCAATTATTTTCAGCATTCTGTTTGCAATTTATCTGAACCAATGGTTTCATATTAATTTGCTGACTGAATTAAAGAATAAACTTTTTTGAATTCATTCTGCCAAATCGCCTAGATTCCATTATTAGTATTATTTTTGTAAGGAAGAAAAACGCTATGCCAGATATTATACATCTTTTACCCGATTCTGTAGCCAATCAGATTGCTGCAGGCGAGGTGGTTCAACGACCGGCCTCTGCTGTCAAGGAATTGATGGAAAACGCATTGGATGCCGGAGGTACCAGTATTACGCTGATTGTTAAAGATGCCGGAAAAACACTTATTCAGGTTATTGATAATGGTTGTGGAATGAGTGAAACCGATGCCCGCATGAGTTTTGAACGCCATGCCACTTCAAAAATAAAACAGGCAGATGATTTGTTTGCTATACGAACCATGGGATTTAGAGGTGAAGCTCTTGCATCAATAGCCGCGATTGCTCAGGTTGAATTAAAAACAAAGCGTATTGGTGATGAAGTAGGTGTTAAAATAAGTATTGAGGGTAGTGAAATAAAAAGTCATGAAGCTTGTCTTTGCCCGGAAGGGAGCTCCATTTCAGTTAAAAATTTATTTTATAATATACCTGCCCGCAGAAATTTTTTGAAGAACGATTCGGTCGAATTACGCCATATTATTGATGAATTCCAGCGTGTATCAATTCCAAATCCGAATATAGCTTTCAGCCTTCATCATAATTCCACGGAAGTTTTTCACCTGGAAAAAGGTTCGCTTAAACAGCGGCTCATGGCTATTTTCGGGAGTTCATACAATACCCGTTTAGTACCTGTTGAGGAGGATACAAGTATTGTTAAAATAAAGGGTTTTATTATAAAACCCGAGTTTGCTAAAAAAACCCGTGGTGAACAATTTTTCTTTTTGAACAAGCGTTTTATTAAAAATCCATATCTTCATCATGCTGTGCAATCAGCATTTGAAGAGCTGTTGCCAAAAGATAGCTTTGCTTCCTATTTTTTACTTATTGATGTTGACCCTAAAACAATTGATATTAATATACATCCGACAAAAACAGAAGTTAAGTTTGAAGACGAAAAAACAATTTATTCATTTTTACGTTCGGCAGTAAAAAGATCTTTAGGCCAATTCAATATAGCTCCCAGCATTGATTTTAACCAGGAATCACACCTTTATAATATGCCCTTGAAACCAATTGATGGTATTATAAAGCAACCGATAATAAAGGTTGATCCCAACTTTAATCCTTTTGAAACTAGCTCTACAAATAATTTTAAGGCATCGGAGCGTGAACTCTCCAATCGTGCAAATTGGGAGAAAATGTACAGCCGGCATGCTGATAACCAGCTGGAATTTGAAATAAAAAAGGAGGAGGAAACTCAACATACCATCAATACCGATTGGGATAATGAACTTCATGAAATTAATAAAAAATTAACCTATCAATTACACAATAAATATATCCTGTCACACATTAAAACAGGTTTTATGGTGATTGACCAGCAAGGTGCGCATGAACGCATTTTGTATGAAGGTGTCTTAGAAACGTTTGAAAAACATAAATCGGCAACGCAGCAAGAACTTTTTCCAAAGACATTAGAATTAAATGCGATTGATTTTGCTTTAGTAAAAGAATTACAAACAGAAATAAAAGAAATTGGATTTGATATTCGGGAGTTTGGCAGGAATACCTATATTATTCATGGGGTGCCTGCCGATACAATTGCCTATGATTCAGCTTCCTTGCTGGAAGGGTTGATTGAAAATTACAAACAAAATTTACAGGAATTAAAATCAAATAAACGAGAAAATCTTGCACGATCCATGGCACGAAATATGTCCATAAAGGCAGGTAAAACGCTAACTCAGGAAGAAATGAATAATTTGATTGATCAGTTGTTTGGTTGTAAAATGCCTTATAGCACGCCAAACGGTAAACCAACAATTACTACTTTTTCTATTGATGAGTTGGATAAAAGATTTAAGAAATAGCGATGTGCTGATGTACCAATGTGCTAATGTGTAGATTTAATAATTATGCGGGAGGATATTTTACAAACACAGATTCGTAAATTTGTCAAATTTCGCTATTCATAACCAAGTAAATTCGTAATAATTCATTATTCGTAATCTATGTCAAACAATCAATACAAACCTAATAGTTTTAGCATACTTCCCCTGGTTGTAAAAAATTTACTCATCATAAATGGGTTGTTTTTCCTTGCTACTTTGGCATCGGAAACTCAATTTGGAATTGACTTGGCAGATTTACTGGGTTTACATTTCCCTCTTTCTTCCGATTTTCGTCCCTACCAAATAATTACCTATATGTTTATGCATGGAAGTTTTATGCATTTGTTCTTTAATATGTTTGCTTTATGGATGTTTGGTAATACACTTGAAAACTATTGGGGGCCAAAACGTTTTTTAACCTATTACCTAATAACTGGTATCGGTGCTGCGCTTTGTCATTATACTGTGGTTTATTTTGAAATGAAACCTGCTCTGGAAATCATAAATAATTATTTAGCCAATCCTTCTCTTCAGGATTTTCAAGCTTTTATCAGCTCCGATCACCTTAAAATGAGCTCCCAGGTTGCTGTCAATCATTATAATGAACTTATACCAAAAGCGTTCAGCCATGCCCTTGCATCAAATAATATGAATGAAGCTTTGCAGATTTCCATTGATTATATGCAGATTTATAAAGCAGATTTATTAAATGCACCTGTTGTAGTCGGCGCATCAGGCTCTGTTTTTGGGATTTTATTAGCTTTTGGAATGTTATTTCCCAATACGATGCTGTATATTTATTTTGCAATCCCTATAAAAGCAAAATGGTTTGTAATTCTTTATGGAGCGGCAGAGTTATATTCCGGAATAGCAAATAGTGCTGGTGACAACGTTGCTCATTTTGCACATTTAGGTGGCATGCTTTTTGGATTTATGCTGATTAAATTATGGCAAAAGAAAAGTAATAATTTTAACTAAATTATGGCAAACCCAATCATAGAAGATATAAAATTAAAAATTCGAAGTGGTAACCCTATTACTCGTTTAATTATTATTAACGTAGCAATATTTCTTGTATTTAGCATCCTTCAGATTTTACTTTTTTTGACCGGAGGACCTGAAATATTTACGGCCTTCGTTAATTTTTTAAAAGAAAATATGTCGCTCCCTATAAGTTTCTATGGACTTATTCATAAACCATGGACAGTCATCACCTATATGTTTACTCATTTTGAGGTGATGCACATTTTATGGAATTTAATTATTTTGTTTTGGTTCGGGCAAATATTATCGGGTTACACCTCCCCTAAAAAAATTATTCCACTTTACCTGATGGGTGGTATTGCCGGTGCTTTTGTTACAATTTTATTATTCACTTTCATCCCTGTTTTTCATCCTCATCTTGGAATGCCAATGGTTGGTGGTTCCGCAGGTATTACAGCAATAATTATTGCTTCTGCAACTTTAGTTCCGAATTACAGGATGAACCTATTGTTTATTGGTTCAGTTAAATTAATTTATGTTGCATTGTTTGTTTTATTTATGGATATTTTAAATGTTGCATCTTCTAATAATATTGGCGGGAACGTTGCTCATTTAGGCGGTGCGTTAATGGGTTATATTTTTATCGTTGAATATAAAAAAGGAAGAGACTGGACACTTTGGATTAACCGTTTTTTCGATTGGATCAAAAGTTTATTTAAAGCTTCATCAAAAAGTAAAATGAAAGTTGCGTACAAACGTAGTGTTTCGGATGATGAATATAATTACAATAAAAAAGTAACGCAAGAACAAATTGATTTAATACTGGATAAAATTTCAAAATCCGGGTATGAAAGTTTGAGTAAATCAGAAAAGGAAATTTTATTTAAAGCAAGTAAATAAGGCGTTTTGCAGCGAATGTCGAATCTTTCTGAATGACGAATTTATGCTAATTCGTTATTCGTTTAAATTTGCTATTCGTTGAGAAATTTGAATTTTAAGTGTGGAACCAACAGAGCAAAATAGCATACAAAACCGAGTAAAGAAAAAAAAAGGCAAACGCAATTTTTTTAATAGCATTGCGATGTTCTGCAATCATATTATAGCAATTTGCTTATTGATCGCTTACCTTGCACCTCATGTTAGCCCCGAAAATTTTTGGTTCATTGCTTTCTTTGGTTTGGCCTACCCTGTTTTTGTATTTCTAAATTTAGTATTTGTACTTTATTGGGGCGTTCAATTAAAAAAACGGGCATTTTATTCTCTCATCATCATCCTTGCTGGTGGGGCTCATTTGCGTGAATATGCACAAGTAAGTTTTAGCGATACTCCGAAATCAAAAAAAACGATTAAAATAATGTCATATAATGTAAGGTTATTCGACTTATATGATTGGAGCCATACCAAAGGAACACGTAATAAAATGCTGGATTTAATCAATAATGAAAGTCCGGATATTATGTGCTTACAGGAATTTTCCACGAACGATAGCAGCCGGCAATTTAATAATCTGGATACGATATTAAAATTTCAAAAAGCAATAAATACGCATATTGAATATTCAAATACCTCGAGCAAAAAAAACAAATACGGAGTTGCTATATTTAGTGTCTACCCAATTGTGGCCGATGGGAAAATAATTTTTGATCCGAAAAGCAATAACATTTGTATTTACTCAGATATAATAATTAATAAAGATACTGTTCGTGTTTATAATGTTCATTTTCAATCCATGCATTTCGGTTATGATGACTATAAGTTTGTTGATAATGTAATAAATAATAAGGAGACAGAAGAACTGGAAAAATCAAAAAACATATTAAAACGACTTAAACGTGCATTTATAAAACGTTCTGTTCAAACTGAAATTGTTGCGGAACATATTACAAAATCACCTTATCCTGCTATTGTTTGTGGCGATTTTAATGATCCACCGGTATCTTATACTTATCATACAATATCTAAAAATCTTGTGGATGCATTTGTTGAAAGTGGTAATGGTTTCGGAAGAAGCTATGCAGGCAAATTTCCCTCTTTCAGGATTGATTACATATTGCATAGCAGCCAGTATAAAGCGTATAATTTCCGTACTATTCGGGAGGAATTGTCCGATCATTTTCCACTGTGTTGCTATTTGGAAAAACAATGAAAACCGTTTTAATAGCTGATTACTAAAATGAAAAAATTATTTCTTGGAATTGTTATCGGGGGTATAGTAGGAGCTGTATTAATACTTGTTGTTATTGTATTGTTTGATAATAATAGAAGCAAAGGACAAGCCGGTTTGCGACTTATGGTAAATGATTCAACAAAAGTCAGCGAATTTAAAAAGCTGCAAGTATTAGAGTATGGCGATTATATGGATTTGGACAGCACTGACTATTTACTGATTCCCTTAGGTATGAAAACGATAGACGATCGGGAGGATAGGGTATTAAAGATTAAATCTTCAGAAGATTATTCTTCCGGAAATAATAATGGCAGCTATCGTAGCTATAAGTACAATTTCTATTCTTTAAATTTTGGTAATTGCAACAATATTGTTTTTTATAATAAAAAGACAGATGAAACGCATTTACTTTTGCAGAAGCCTTCGGTTATTTCCCAGTTTTATTTTCCGCATTATGATAAGGAATACAATGGTAAAAAATATTGGTTTATACTTTTAGGAATACACGAAGAGGATACCAACGGAGATGGGTATATTAATTATGAAGATGCTGAAAGGGTTTATATTAGTGATTTATCCGGAAATAATACGATTAAAATTACCCCAGATAACTGCCAGTTAGTAGATTGGTATATTGATATGGCTACCAATAATATTTTAATGAAAGTCCGCTTTGATTCCAACAAGGATAAAAAATTTAATTATTCTGATGAAATTGAAATTTTGAAGACCTCCATTAGTTCGCCTGCACAAGGCAAACAAATCATAAGCGGGGAAATTAAGGTAACAATCAAAAATATATTAAGGCAGATAAAATAAATTGAAATTTTTACTTCTACAACCCTGTGCCATATAAATTAAATAAACATATAATTTCGGTTGATAGTGCAAAACTTCATACTATATCTGTAGGATCACCTTTAGATGACACAACCATTGTCCCTTCCTTATTCCAGAGCCATTTATTAACAGCTAAAAATTCAAAATCTGAAATCCATTATACTAATTATGATTATTTGGTTTCAGGCATACTGTTGTTTTTGTATATATTATTTGTATGGATGTATGTTTCTAATTATAAAAAATTAGGTCAGATAATAAAAGGATTTTATTTTAGTCGCTATGCCAACCAATTGTCTCGGGATGAATTGGCAATTGGTAACAGGGTATCTGTTTTTTTGTCTGTTTTCTTTGTTTTTACGCTCACTTTATTTATAGGCCGGATACTTTCTTATTATGGGTATCACCCTTCCTTTCTCGGAAAGTCAAGCCTTCCGGTTGTTTCATTAGTCACAGCACTTTTCATAATATTGGCTTATTGTATTAAGTTTGCAACTATTAAGTTATTTGGATTTATTTTTAATTTACAAAAAGAAGCAAGTGATTATATGCTGACAATTTTTCTTTTTTGCAATGCACTTGGCTTGTTTATGCTACCTGTAGTGATAGGTATAACATTTGTTAAACAAGTTTCGCCTCAGGTTTTTATTTATAGCGGGATGGGTATAATTGCACTTTTTCTTTTCGTTCGAATTATTCGAGGATTAATTCGTGGACTTTACAGTTCTGAGATTTCCAAAATCTATTTATTTTTGTATCTTTGCGCTCTTGAAATATTACCCTTTATTATTTTGGTGAAATTATTTATACTTTACGTAAAATAATTCCCAGGAAAAGTTCAAGTATTTGTATAATGTCACTGTCGTTTTTAGCGGTGGCATATTGTTTTGTTTTTTTATTTTACGATAACTCGACAAAATTGAAAATAAAGACCATATTGGTTACACAACCAAAACCAGAAGGTGACAAATCACCTTATTTTGACCTTGCAAAAAAATGCAATGTTAAAATAGACTTCCGTCCTTTTATACACATAGAGGGCGTTTCCGCTTTGGATTTCAGAAGAGATAAAATAAATATACTGGAGCATACTGCTGTAATAATGACCAGTCGTAGTGCCGTTGATCATTATTTTAGAATGTGTCAGGAAATGCGGATTACTGTTCCTGAAACGATGAAATATTTTTGTATTTCTGAGTCAACAGCATTTTACCTTCAGAAATATGTATTATACCGTAAACGTAAGATATTTCACGGCAAACAAAGCATTCTTGATTTAATGGTGGTGATCAAAAAGCATAAAGATGAAAAATATTTATTGCCATGTTCAGATATTCATAAAGAGGAGATTGCTGAAAAATTAGACGAGCAAAAAATATTACATACAAAAGCTGTAATGTACCGAACAGTTTGCAGTAATTTAAGTGATTTGGCAAACGTAAACTATGATGTTCTGGTGTTTTTTAGTCCCTCAGGAATTAAATCTTTATTGAAAAACTTCCCGAAATTTAAACAAAATAAAACCCATATAGCTACTTTTGGTGCTACCACCGCGCTTGCTGTGAAGGAGGCTCGTTTAAAAGCTAATATATGCGCTCCTAACCCTAAAGCTCCTTCAATGACAATGGCGCTGGAGCAATATATTATTGCCAATAATAAGGCTGTCAAATAATTTTTCCGAATCAACTTATTGTTATTTTATTCGATGTCCTTGCCACGGAAATAAAACCAAGAACTCGATAGTCGTTGGAATATTTTAATAAGTCCATAGTCCAATATCCATTTCCCATTATCTAATGGTCGTTATCCATTTCCCATAAACCTTTACGTAAGTGATAATCTTTCCAAAATCACTTAATATTTATACCTTAGCATAAGGGTGGAGCATTTACACTTTGTTTTCTTGCCTGATAAATATGAAAAATTACGTCAGATTATTATTACTTTTCATTGCCATACATTGCCTTATTAATAAGGTTAATAGCCAAGTGATGATTAATGAATATTCTTGCTCAAATAGTAGCACTATTCTCGATAATTTTGGTGATACCCCTGATTGGATTGAATTATATAATGCAGGTAGCTCAGCTGTTCCTCTGGCTGGTTATTATATTAGTGATAAGATAAGTGCACCAACCAAATGGCAAATCCCAGCAGGTGTTTCAATTCCTGCCAATGGGTATTTGATCATTTGGGCTTCAGGCAGAAATACAATTGCTGGTGGTAATATTCACGCCGGTATTAAACTTACGCAAACAAAACCTGAAGATATTGTATTTGCAGATCCTACCGGTGCTATTATTGAAGGAATAATATTAAACCCAACTCAATCCGACCATTCGCGAGGCAGAACACCCAACGGCGGCTCTACTTGGGCTGTGTATACAACACCAAGCCCCGGTTTATATAATACCGGAGCAAAACAGGAATATGCTGTAAAACCTGTTATGAGTGTTCCTGCCGGATTTTACACTTCATCACAAACGGTCGCAATTACCGCGCCCGGTACAGGCTTGTCTATTCGATATACCATTGATGGTTCAATTCCAACTGTGGCATCAGCAATTTATTCTACACCAATTCCTATTTCAACTACCACCGTAATAAGAGCCAGAACATTCAGTTCGGATCCATTAGTCCCTTCAAGTTTTGTAGAAAGCAATACCTATTTTATTAATGTAAATCATACTGTTGCTGTGGCATCTGTATTTGGTGATCTTGTGGCTGATTTATTAGCCGGAAATCAAAGTGATCCGGAAACAGGATTAGAATATTTTGATAATAATAAAGTACTTGTGGCGGAATCAACTGGCGAGACAAACAAGCATGGTAATGATTCATGGGCATACTCTCAGCGTGGATTCGATTTTGTTTCAAAAGATGAAATGGGGTATAATTACGCATTGAATTATAAAGTGTTTATTAATAAGCCCCGTCAATCGTTTCAGAAAATAATTTTTAAAGCTGCAGCAAACGATAATTATCCTTCAGGGGTGCCGGGACTTCCTGCACACATTCGCGATTCATATGCTCACACATTATCGCAACGTGGTAATTTGAATTTGGATGCACGCACCTGGGCGCCGGCTGTGGTTTATGTAAATGGCCAATATTGGGGTGTTTACGATGTACGTGAAAAAGTGGATGACTCTGATTTTATCGATTATTATTATAATCAACCCGAAGAAGATGTGCAGTTTCTGATGACCTGGGGTAATACATGGAGCCAATACGGCGGAGTTCAGGCGCAAACTGATTGGGATGCATTAAAAAATTATATTGTATCTAACAATATGGCTGTTCAGGCTAATTATGATCATGTGGATTCACTTTTCAGTACAAAAAGCTTTGTTGATTATTTTGTTTTTAATTCATGGCTCGTTACATCCGATTGGTTGAATTGGAATACTGCATGGTGGAGAGGGTTAAATCCTGGTGGAGATAAAAAAAAATGGCGGTATACCCTGTGGGATTTGGATGCAATCATGGGACATTATGTTAATTATACAGGAATACCCGATCCTAGCACCAATGCTGACCCTTGTAATGTTGATGTATTACCTGATCCCGGTGGACAGGGACATACCCAAATTTTAAATGCTTTATTGGCAAACCCCGGATTTAAGCAATATTACCAGGCCCGGTATATTGATCTGATGAATACAACTTTGAATTGCAATTTCACTCTTCCATTATATGATAGTATGATTGCCGTGATACAACCTGAAATGCTGGCACATTGCGCCAAGTGGGGAGGATCATACAGCACATGGCAAACAAATGCTGCTGTGTTCAGAACTGACATCACTAATCGTTGTAATGCAATGACTCAGGGACTGATAGATTGTTACACATTAACTGGTCCTTATGCCATCTATGTTGATATACAACCTGTAGGTGCCGGAGATGCTAAAATAAACAGCATTATACCTCCTTCCTATATTTTTCAGGCTTCTTACTTTGGCGGTATGCAAACTATTTTCAGAGCCAAAGCAAATACTAATTATATATTCGACCATTGGGAATTTCAAAATCATACTCCATTACCATCAACTTTGGTTGATTCTGTGAGTGTTTCTTTTAATCAGAACGATACTGTTATTGCGGTATTTCGCCTTCTGGTTGAACCTCCAATACCGCCAATTCCACCGGTGTTTGGTGAAGTAGGTGTGCCCTCCGCATTTTCTCCGAATGGTGATGGAAACAATGATGTACTATTCGTGCTGGGAGGTATAAACGATATGGAGTTTGCAATTTTCAACAGATGGGGCCAGCAGGTTTTTCAAAGTAATGATCCCTTAAAAGGCTGGGATGGTGCATTTAATGGGCAAGCTTTAAATGCCGGAGTCTTTGCCTATCGATTAAGTGGTGTAAAACCAAACGGAGTTAAAGTTGATAGAAAAGGCAATATTACATTGGTGAAATAAATCAGATAAGAGTATTGAGATGTGAGATGTGCGAACCATGAACCATGAACTATGAAAATGAAAAACATAATTTCAGCACTGAGTGTGATTCTCATATCTCACATCTCATATCTCACATCTACTTTTGCTCAGGATATTCATTTTTCGCAATTCAATGAAACACCACAATTATTGAATCCCGGAACCACTGGTTTTACTAATGGTTATATCCGAAGCAATATTAATTATAAGAATCAATGGAGTTCAATGGGAAATGCATTTAGTACTGTAGCGGCCTCTATTGATATGGCGATATCTGATAAAAAGGAAAGTAAGGCACATATTGGTGTCGGATTAAATCTTTTTAGCGACAAAGCGGGAGATTCAAAATTCGGTTTAACACAAATGAATCTTTGCTTATCTGGCATTATTCCGGCAAATAAGAATAATACATTTTCGCTGGGTTTGTCTATTGGTGCGGCTCAGCATAAAGCAAATTTAAATACGCTGTCGTGGGGAAATCAATATGATGGAACAGGTTTTAATACAAGCCTTAATTCAAATGAAACAACACCTGTCAATTCCTTTATATACGCCGATATTGGTGCAGGCTTGTATTATGAATATTTAAACGGCAAATCAACTGTTGCCAATAATGAGCAAAAACGGTTGGCTATCGGCCTCGCATATTTTCATTTGAATAGCCCTGAACAGAGGTATTTTTCCGTAACGGAAAAATTATTGGGTAAATTAGTTGTTAATGTAAACGGACATTTCGATATACACGGAAGTAATATTTCGATATTGCCTTCTGCTGTTTATTTTATGCAAGGGGCATCAAGTGAAATTACAGTAGGAGGCGCTCTTAGATACCGCCTCAAAAAATCATCTAAAGTTACCACCTTTCGTAGTGAATCAGGAATTTCATTTGGAATACATTACCGTTTAAAAGATGCTATTATCCCTCAAATTTACTACGATATGAAAAGTTTTTCATTTGGAATTTCGTATGATGTAAATGTTTCGTCCTACAAAAAAGTTTCCCACTATAATGGTGGACTTGAAGTTTCATTAAAATACAAAATTCAAAAAGTCAAAGGACTTGGATTTCTAGGTACGGTTCAATAAAATTATAATTTAAAATAGTGTGAAACGTTTCGAAATTGATTTATTTCGCTGCTGCAAAAAGTGATTCAGCAGCCTCCCAGTTCAATACGTTCCACCAGGATGTAATATATTCCGCCCTCCTGTTTTGATTTTTTAAATAATAGGCATGTTCCCACAAATCCAAGGTAATTATAGGCGTTCCCTTTATTTCAATGCTTTCCATATTCATTATCGGGTTATCCTGATTGGCGGTAGAAGTGATTGATAGCTTTCCGTTTTTTACAACTAACCAGCTCCAACCGGAGCCGAAGCGTTTCATTGAAATATCAGTGAATCGTTTTTTAAATTCATCAAACGAACCAAAATCGGCATTAATTGCCGCTGCTAACTTCCCTTTGGGTTGCCCGCCTGCATTAGGTTTTAATAATATCCAATATAAGGAATGGTTGTAATGACCACCTGCATTGTTGCGAACAGCAACAGGTAATTTCGCAACATTATCAAAAATAGTATCGAATGTAATTGAACCTCCCAACAAGCTAATATCAATGGTTTCCAAAGCTTTGTTCAGATTAGTAACGTAAGCCTGATGATGTTTGCCATGGTGGATTTCCATAGTTAATTTATCGATATGAGGATCTAAAGCATCATAATTGTATGGTAAAACAGGAAGTATAAATTTACCTTCTTCCGGAACTGGTGTTTCTCTTTCAATAAATCCGGGAACGGCAAATGCTTTATTTACAATCGTTGTGGCAGCAAAAGTGCCTAATGCCAGCGTAGCTGATTTTTTTAAGAAAATTCTACGTGAGTTATTGTCTTTCATTTTTTTATGAATTAACTTATGCATATTCTAAATTTAATATTTCCTTAAAAATAAAAATGCTAAGCTGAATTTAGTGTTTTATAAGCTATTAATTATTTGTGTGGACCAATAGACCATGTTCAGTTAAAATAACAAAAACCTTATTTTCTTTTTTTTGCATTTTGTTTTTGTAAAATATCCAAGATCAAAATTGAACTCCATCACGAGTTGCGCAGTGACAGGATTTGATGTTTTGTATTGAGCATAGTTCGTAACGGAAGGGAAGTTAATTTGTTTCCCGTTGCTGCTGATAAGATCATTTAATGCGTAGGAGAACCTGAATCCAAGATTTATTCTGAAATTTTCTGTCCCAGCCAGAAACCCGCCACAACCAAAAACCAGGGAGTAATATGACTTAACAAGTTTATCGGAAATACCTGCATTTTTTTCCTGGGTTAAATTATCACTGAACCTGGTATTATTGATGATTGAATATTCTGGGCCGATTTCTAAATAGCTTGCATTTGTGGTCTTTCGGTAAAGCACCATAATGTTAACCGCATTGAAGCCCATACTGCGAGAATATTCGGTCTTATTGCTGTCTAAGGCAAAGGTATATATAAACTTTTGCTCGAAAGAAGATGCTGTAACATCTACTGTTATGGCATGCGAATCATTAATATTTACTCCAACTTTTCCACCATACATATATCCAAAGGAAAGTTTCGGAGAAAAATGGTGATCATTGTAAAAATTACTGTTAACCAGGAAATCTACTCCATATCCACCTTTCAGCCCAGCATCAAACCAAATTTGAGAATAAAGGGATTGTGAACAAATAAATAAGAAGAAGGCGAAAGTAATTTTTCTCATAGTAAATCTTTTGAATTTAGCCAATTTTGTCAGGTTCAGGTTTTTATAAAATCTGCTCAAATATAATATTATCCGTTTAATCTGCAAATACTTAATATAAAAGTATTGCTTATCTGCTTTAGACATGCTGTCTTTTATTGTTTTGTAATTCCTGCAA
>JAVHPR010000011.1:0-7224 GCA_036170695.1 Bacteroidia bacterium | reverse complement strand
TCGCTAATATATATGCCTGAAAATATTTATCCCCCAACTTTTCCGATTGACCCTATTTATCCACTATTTTAGTACCTTTGCACGCTTTACCTAAGGTCATAGGTAACGAATCCGTAATCATTAATTTTATCATCCATAACATTTAATAAATTTATAATTTGAACTATCTATCAGTTGAGTCCCTTTCAAAATCATACGGAGCAAAGGCTTTATTCAATAATATAAGCTTCGGGCTTAATCAGGGGCAGCGAATGGCATTAATTGCGAAAAATGGTGCCGGGAAATCAACACTCCTCAAAATCCTTACAGGTAAAGAGATTGCAGATAGTGGTACGGTTACTTTCCGAAAAGATATTATTGTCACCTACCTTGAACAAAACCCTTTGCTGGATGAAAGCAGCACAGTGATTGAAGCTATATATAATACCGATAACCCGATGCTGAATGCGGTTCGAAATTATGAAACGGCTTTATCAGCTTTTGAAATTGAGTATAACGACAATACTTCCAATCAATTAGAATTGTGCAGTGCACAGATGGACAAACTGAAAGCCTGGGACTTTGAAGCCAAGGTGCATGAAATATTACAACGTTTGAAAATTGCTTTCCTGGATAAACAAATTGGCACTCTTTCCGGTGGACAAAAAAAACGTGTGGCTTTGGCAAAAGTGCTGATTGACGAACCGCATCTACTGATACTTGACGAGCCTACCAATCATTTGGATATTGAGATGATTGAATGGTTAGAAAATTATCTGGTATCCAGGGATCTTACTTTATTACTTGTTACACATGATCGCTATTTTTTAGATAGCGTTTGTACCGAAATTGTTGAGATTGATGCCAATAAACTTTTTCATTACAGGGGAAATTTTCAATATTTTGTGGAGAAAAAAGCGGAGCGGGAAACAATGGAAAATAGTGAAATTGATAAGGCAAAAAATTTGTATAAAAGAGAATTGGAATGGGTTCGTAAAATGCCAAGAGCACGTGGTACTAAAGCGAAATACAGAGTTGATTCTTTTTATGAAGTGAAAGATAAGGCCTTCAGCAAACAAACAGAAGAAAAATTAGTATTGGGAGTTAAAATGTCCCGTATTGGTGGCAAAATATTGGAATTCAATAAAATAAAAAAAGCATTCGACGAAACAAAAATCATAAACGATTTTTCCTACATCTTCAAAAAAGGAGAAAAAATCGGGGTCATCGGTAAAAACGGGGTGGGTAAATCCACATTTTTAAATATGGTAATGGGGCTGGAAATACCTGATTCCGGTAACATCTCCACCGGTGAAACCATAGTATTTGGTTATTACTCTCAGGAGGGTTTAAAGTTGAATGAAGATAAACGGGTGATTGATGTTGTAAAAGATATTGCCGAATTCATTCCATTGGCGGATGGTTCAAAGCTCTCTGCTTCCGGATTACTTACCAAGTTTTTGTTTCCGCCTGAGGTGCAGTATGGTTTTGTTTCCAAACTAAGCGGCGGTGAAAGGCGCAGGTTATATTTGATGACCATCTTGATAAAAAATCCAAATTTTTTGATTCTGGATGAGCCTACCAACGACCTTGATATTGTTACCCTTAGCGTTTTAGAAGATTTCTTAACCAGTTTTCAGGGTTGCTTGCTGGTAGTTACACACGATCGTTATTTTATGGATAAAATGGTTGATCACTTGTTTGTGTTTGAAGGAGAAGGTATGGTTCGCGATTTCCCTGGTAACTATACCGAATATCGTGAGAAAAAAGAACAGGAGGAAAAAACACTTGGGAAAGTAGCAAAGGCGAATCAACAGCAAATACAATCTCTCCCTTCCTCCCCGGAGGTTGAAAGCATCAACAAACAGGGCAAAAAAGGTGGTTTAACGGAGTCGGTAGGAGGAGTCAAGAAGTTGAGTTATAAAGAAAAATTTGAGTTCGAGGAATTGGAAAAAGAGATAGCCAGACTTGAAGCTGAAAAAGCGGAGCTCACAGAACAGCTTAATTCAAACACAGATAATCATAATGATATTGTAAAATGGACAGAACAAATAGGAAATATCATTACACAACTTGACGAAAAAGCCTGGCGTTGGCTGCAATTAAGTGAGGGAACTTAAAAATACATACTGATGATTTTGGATTTTTACGCTACTTTTCAAAGTGTCGTTTGACCAGATATAAAAGGTAGCATTTTCATGAAATCAAAAAAAAATTATAGAAACAAAAATTAACAAACAAAATTTCGTAGTTTCGTTGAAAACATAAAATAAGGAATATAAATCAATGTCGTTAAGTTTAGATTATTTTCTAATGTATATTATCTGCCCAGAGTCTTCGACAAGCTCAGACTGACAGCGCGAGCTTCATATTGAGCCGGTCGAAATATGTGCGATGGCATCTTAAAAAACGACATTGAAATATAAATTCCGAAAAATTTATATTTTTATTTCCTATAATTCAAAACATGTTTTTATCTTGTAGAGCCAATTTAATTGGGGGGTTAAATGATAAATAATAAACTTAAACTATTAACAATTTCCTTGTTTGTGTTTGCACTGTATTATACTTCGCAGGCACAAGCACCAATACAGACCGATCCCCCCATGCGTCAGGTTATTGGGAGCACCGGAGGTTCTGGAGTTTTTACATGGGGCAGTAAATTGGTTACCATTGATTATACTGTTGGCGAAGTAATGGTAACAACTGATTCAATCACATCTCCACAGCCCTTTTCTAGTTTCAAATTCTTAACCCAGGGGTTTCAGCAACCAGATAATTATGGATTATCTGTATATGCAGTCAGCGTTAACTCTACTTGTAAAAATGCAAAAAATGGCAGTATTAATCTGTCTGTAATTAACAGTAAAGGACCTGTAACATACAGTTGGCAACACTTACCTTATGGGGCAAATCATTTATTTGAAAATCTTGGACCGGGGATGTATTATTACTCCGTTAAAGATTCAAGCTTTTCAATTTCCGATTCAGTTATAATTTATGAAGATCCGGCAGATTGCGCTTCACAATTAATCATTTATCATGGCTTTACACCCAATGGAGACAGCTATAATGATAATTGGCAAATTGATGGGATCGAAAATTTTGAAAAGAATAAGGTTACTATTTATAATAGGTGGGGTGATGAAGTTTGGATTAATAAAGAAAAATATGATAACAAAAATGTTGTTTGGACAGGAACCAATACAGCCGGGGTACAACTGCCGGATGCAACTTATTTTTACGTAATTGATACGGATGGGAAAATATATAAAGGCTGGGTGGAAATAACGCGTTAAAAATGAAGCCCCTCCCAACCTCCCCGAAGTGGGGAGGAGGCGAAAAAGAAAAAAATGAAAAGAAAAAAAAATAAAGTTAACTACTATCGTTTCCCTTTCCTTTTGAGATGGTTAGGGAGATGTGTTTTCTTTTTGTCTTTTTTCTTCTATCTCCCTTCAGGAGTTTTTGCTCAACAAGATCCACAATACAGCCAATATATGTTTAATCAATTGGCAATAAATCCTGCTTATGCCGGAAGTAAAGAAGCGATTAGTACCTCCATATTTTATCGCAACCAATGGACCGGTATTGATGGTGCACCCAAAACTGAAACAGTTTCGATACATGGTCCCATGCGTAATAAGAAAGCGGCTCTGGGATTGACTATTATTGATGATATCATTGGACCAAAGGATGTTATTGGTATTTTAGGGTCTTACGCGTATCGTATTAAGGTTCGGGATGGAAAATTATCATTTGGCTTGCGGCTGGGTGCCTACCGATATACTTATCGATGGAATATTATAACACACAAAGATCAGACTGATAATGTTTATACCGATCAGCCGGCTAAAGAATCTAAGGATGTTTTTAATGCTGATGCAGGTCTGTATTACTATACAAATACAATGTATGCCGGCTTAAGTTTAACGCATTTAAATAATGGGCCGCTTGGAAAATTAACAAATAAGACGACACCCAATGGCGATTATGCACATTTATCAACTCACCTGTTTTTAACATTCGGCAAAGCATGGACAATATCAGAAAAATTGATTTTCAGTCCTTCATGCATGATTAAAATTGGAGAAAATTCATCTCTTTCTGCGGATCAGAATTTGAGTTTCCTACTTAATAAACGTTTATGGCTGGGGCTGTCTATTCGTGCAGGTTATGGAATAGTTGTTTATACCCAATTTAATATTACCGATAAATTAAAAATCGGCTATGCTTATGATTTTGGCATAAATAAAATTGCGAATGGTTACAGCAGCCATGAGATAATGATAAGTTATGATTTCAAGATTTCTAAACCGCAATTTTTTTCACCACGTTATTTTTAGTTAGTTTGAGTTTTTATGAAAATATCCTTCTTCATCAACATCTTTGTATTTCTTCTGATTAGCACCTCCTCATTTGCCCAACTTGAGCGCGCTAATAAATGCTATGAAGCAAAAGAATATGCAAAAGCAATAAAGTTGTATGAAAACATTTTGAAGAAAAATGAAAATGCCGAAGCACTTGAAAAAACTGCCAATTCCTATCGCTTATTAAAAAACTATCGGCAAGCTGAAGTATTTTATGAAAGGTTGATGAAGCAGAAAAATGTGGCTCCCATCAACCACCTAAATTATGGAATGGTACTTAAAAAGAATAGTAAAATTGATGCCGCTGAAGCGGAATTTAAGCAATATTCTAGTTCTGTTCCAGGCGATAATATTGGGAAGATGTTAATTAAATCATGTAATGATGTAAAGGAATTAGAAAAAAATGAAAAACAGTTTGATGTAAATCTTCTCCCCAATATTAATACTTTACAATCTGAATTTTCCCCTGTCCTGTTTAAAAATCAGCTGGTATTCATTTCTGATAGGAATAAAAATTTGTTTAATGAGATACAGGATTTTTTTCATGTATATTCCGTTGAAATAAAAAATGATCCGGCAGGCACTACAAAATTTTCTAAAATCGCAAAATCATTCCCCTACCCCATCAATACTAATTATCATGATGGCCCGGTATGTTTTAATACCGAACAAAATTTGATGTATATTACTCATGTTGATTTATTGAATAAAAAAGACAAGAAATTTATAAACCGTTCTAAATTGTATAGTTCTGCCTTAAAAGGGAAAAAGTGGTCGAAAGTAAAACCATTTCAATACAATAGCGATGAATATTCTGTCGCGCATGCCTGTGTTTCCGCTGATGGGAAAACAATGTTTTTTGCTTCCGATATGCCAGGCGGACAAGGGGGAATGGATATTTGGATGTGTGAAAAAGAAGGTGAAAACTGGGGTTCTCTTAAAAATTTGGGTAATAAAGTAAATACTGTAGGTGATGACGTCTTCCCTTATATTCGTAAAGATGGTGTTTTGTATTTTTCTTCCGATGGACATTCTGGTTTTGGTGGACTTGACCTGTTTTCGGCTACAAAAATTAACGAAAAATATGGAAATGTAAAAAATATGGAAGCCTTGTTAAATTCGGCGGCTGATGATTTTGGAATTATTTTTTCAGATGATAATAAAACGGGGTATTTTTCATCAAATAGAGTTTCTGGAATTGGGTTTGATGATATCTACAGTTTTACTTCACTTAATAAATTAATTACCATTTCAGGCAAAATAGTGTTGAGCCAAAACATCAACAATCCCTTAAAAAACTCAGAAATATCAATTCTGAATGAAAATGGCAAAACTCTAAATACCACTGCAACCGATAATTCAGGTTTCTTTTCTTTCGGGAACCTCGACCCCGGGAAAAAATATATGATAAAGTTGGATGAAACCGAACCTGGATTTATTACTAAGATTAAATATTATTTAGCTGATGACAGGGATGCACTTATTCGAGAAACAGGAATTGATGGTAAAGGTGGAAAATTTGTATTCCGCAATTTGCCTGCAAATCCAAATGCCTTGCCAGAAGTTTCAATTGATGGAATTACATTTGCCGGTAATTTATTATTTGGGAAAAATTCTACCAAGCCCTTAGGCAATACAAAAGTTAATTTGTTGAATGATAAAGGAGATGTTGTGCAAAGCGTAATTACCAATGTTTTTGGAGCATTCGTTTTTACCACTTTACCATCCGATCAAAATTTCTTAGTTAAAGTAGATGAAAATGATACTGATTTACCTGCTGATACAAAAATTATTCTAACCAATAAAAGCGGAAAAGAAATGCAATCAACTGCTGCGGCAGGCAATGGCGGTTTTAAATTTTCTTTTCTGGCATCAGATAAAGCAACCCTTGCTCAGATGACCGTTGAAAATACTGATTTACGCAGAGATTTTAAAGGCAAATTTGTTTCTGACAATAAGATGCCATTAGCAAATTCAAAAGTAAATTTGGTAAACGAGAAAGGTGAAATATTACAAACCACTCAAACAGAAGCAGACGGCACTTTCCATTTTAGCAACCTTGCCGCAGATCAAGTTGTTTTATTTGCTCTTGATGAAAATGATACTCAACTAAAAAAATTAAAAAAAATATTTTTAACTGATAATAAAGATGCAGTTGTTAAAGAGGTTTATCGTGAAAATAATTCATTCAAATTCACCATTTTGCCGATGGAAAAAGAAAAATTAAGTGTTGTTTATATTGATGATCCCTGGTTAAAAGTTTTGGCTTTGAAAAGCAGCGTTAGAAAAGAAAATCTTACCATTATCGAAAAAGTATATTACGATTTTGGTAAATATTCAATATTGCCTGAAGCTTCAAAAATACTGGATAAAGTGATAAACATAATGGAAAAAGATCCATTATTGGTAATTGAAATTTCATCACATACTGATGCTCGTTCATCTAATGTATATAACTTGCAACTCTCCGAAAAGCGTGCAAATGCAGCTGTTGAATATATTATTAAAGGCGGAATTGCCAAAGGCCGCCTTTCAGGAAAGGGCTATGGTGAAAGTCAGTTAATTAATAAATGTGTTGATGGCGTTGAATGTACTGAGGAAGAACATGCTAAAAACCGCAGAACGGAATTTAAAATATCCCGTAAAGAAAAATAATTTACTCTGCCCTCCTGAATTCATAGGGCTGTTCATTCAAAACCAAAAATGCCAATAATCGAAGCGTCCTTGCGAGATGCTTTTGCTCGAAGCAATCTCATTCATATAGTGTGAGATTGCTTCGGTCGTAAAAAACGCCCTCGCAATGACGTAGTGTCATGTCAATCATGAAATATCCTAAAGTCATGCTGAACTTGTTTCAGCATCCATAAGATTCCGAAAC
>JAVHPR010000010.1:0-7239 GCA_036170695.1 Bacteroidia bacterium | reverse complement strand
CATAAGGAGCTAAGATACTATTTTTTTACATGTCTAAAGCAGATAAGCAATTTGCTAAATTGTTTTTAATTGACACCCTAATAAAAAGTATCTTCGTTATTTGTTTTATCAACACCACTTTCCAAGGCTTTATTATATTTTCCACAATCCATTTCGATATCCATTTTCTTGTCCGGTTTTTCAAATTCTTCTTTTGAAATTTTAATTGTTTTATCAGCATATACTTTTTGCATATACTTTGCCCATATCGGAAGCGCCATACTGGCACCTTGTCCCATATCAGTACGATCAAAATGAACTGCCCGGTCTTCGGCGCCAGTCCAGCAACCTGAAACCAAATCGGGTGTGATACCCATAAACCAGCCATCTGAATTATTCTGGGTAGTTCCGGTTTTACCGGCAATAGGCATGGTCAATTTATATTTATATCTTAACCGGCATCCTGTTCCAATTTGCACCACCCCTTTCAATAATTGCAACATCACGTATGCTTTTTCCTCGCTTAATACTTCTTCGGAACGTGGGAAAAAATCAGTTAATACATTTCCGTTTTTATCTTCAATACGGGTCACAAAAGTTGGCTGAATCCAGGTACCTTTATTTGCGAATGTAGCATTGGCTCCTACCATTTCAAAAACAGATATTTCGGGAGTACCCAAACAAATTGAAGGAACAACATCGATAGGACTTACAACACCCATTCTGTGAGCCATATCAACGACTGCTTGGGGACCAAATTGTTTTATCAGGTATGCTGAAATATAATTAATAGAATAGGCAAGCGCTTGCTGAAGTGTCAGCATCTTCCCTGCTAATTTCTCTTCTCCTCCGGCATTATCGGGGCAGTAAACCGGCTGCCCATCGGGCATATCAATGCAAGTTTTTACGTTAGGCAAACGGTAGCAGGGCGAATAGCCCTCTTGTATAGCAAGTGCATATATAAAAGGTTTAAATGTGGAACCCACCTGACGCGAGTGCCCAATTTGAACGTGATCATACTGAAAAAATTTATGAGCTATTCCACCCACCCACGCTTTAATGTAGCCCGTTTGTGGTTCCATTGACATAAAACCTGTTTGTAAAAATCCTTTATAATATCGAATAGAATCCAATGGTGACATGATGGTATCTTTCTCTCCTTTCCATGTAAAAATGGTCATCGCCACAGGAATCTTAAATTTATTTTCAATGTCTGCATCACTCATCCCAGTTTTTTTAAGCATCCGATAACGATCAGACCGCTTCATCCCCTGTTGCATAATGGATTTAATTTCCTCCTTATTAACATTCCATGCAAAAGGAGCATTTCTTTTGTGTTTAATTTCAGTAACAAATGAAGCTTGTAAGTCCCGCAAATGCTCCGTCACAGCTTCTTCGGCATAACGTTGCATACGTGAATCAATGGTTGTATAAATCTTTAACCCATCCCGATAAATATCATATTTTGTTCCATCAGGTTTAGGATTTTCCTCACACCATTTTTTCATGAATACATCCCGCAAATATTCACGGAAATAGGGTGCTAAACCATCGTTATGATCTTCGGGATGAAAATTTAATACAAGCGGAACCTTTTGTAGCGAATCGCATTGATGCTCTGTCAAAAAACCATATTTATTCATTTGTTGAAGTACGGTATTTCGTCTTCCTTTTGAGCGTTCGGCAAAACGGTTTGGATTAAACAAAGAGGGATTTTTCGCCATTCCAACAAGCATCGCAGCTTGCTCAACACGCAAAGAATCTGGCGTAGTGTCAAAATAAATTTGTGCTGCTGATTTAATTCCAACAGCACTGTTAATAAAATCGAACTTGTTGAGATACATTTCAACTATCTCTTCTTTGGTGTATTCCCTTTCTAATTTAACTGCAATAATCCACTCTTTTATTTTTCTGAAAATCAGGCTAAAGCCATGCAGGTCTTCCCGAGGGAAAAGCATTTTCGCCAATTGTTGTGTAATTGTGCTTCCTCCCCCACTTCTGCCACTGCGAATAACAGCTCCATAAACCGCTCTGCCCAGTGCGCGAATATCTACTCCTGAGTGTTGAAAAAAACGAGCATCTTCCGTCGCAATCAAAGAATTTATCACATTTGGTGAAATCTCTTTAAACTTGACATTGGTACGGTTTTCGGCATAATATTTACCCAAAACTTTATTATTACATGAAAATATTTCAGTTGCTAAATTTGTTTTTGGATTTTGTAAAGCCTCAGTATCAGGCAGGTCGGCAAAATAACGAACACCGAAAACAAACAGAAATATCGAAAAAATTGGAAACAGGAAAAGAATCCAAAACCACACTACTTGTTTTCTGTAATTATTCTTACTCGGTTTTTTTATACTCATTTTTGGTTATGAATAATGCCCTTCGACAAGCTCAGGGTGACACGGATTTACTTGATTACTTATTTATCTGCCTTTTCAATTCGCAATCCGATATCCATAATTAATGGAATTATTTCAGGACGCATCCCTTGTTGAATTTCAAAGGTATATTTTCCTGCTGCAGGAAAACGGACATTCTTTTTAAAAGGAATTTGATTATCATAAATATCTCCCATTCCACTTCCCAGCCATTTTCCATTTGCATCAGCCAAAATGCACTCCAGCGTATCTTTTGACATTTTCCCGTCCGGGAATGTTGTCCTGATATATAAGTACAAATTGTTGTATGGGTAGCCATCAGCATTACGAACATTAATATAAAAATTAGTCGGCTCCTCTTTAGTTGTAATATCAACATCAAATTTTATGATATTGCTACTGCTCCATTGATAATCGGGTATCTCAATATTTTTCTCAAATATGCGGCTGCTATCGCAAGATGAAAGAAAGAATACACTCAAAAGAAATGGCATGAAAAACAGAAGCGCTTTAATTTTTATTTTTTTCATAATTTAATGGTTAAAGCCCTTGTTGCGGCTCTTTGTTATTATTGTTTGGTCGTGGAGGCCTGCTGTTTGGTTTGTTTGAATTATGCCTGTTCTTTTTGGGATTATTGGGCTTATTGGGATTTGGATTCACTGTTGGATTTGGTTTTTCACTTGGACTAACGTTTGAAATCGTATTTATATTTGGAACGTTTGCATCCTGTCCCGAATTACGTTTTTTATGATGATTATTTTTGTGTTTCTGCTTTTTTGCTTTATCGAAACGGGTTAAACTATCTTGTCCAACGACATTCTCATAATCCGGTTTTTTCTCAATTACTTTCATTGCAACCTTAATCTCCAAATCAACTGGTTTTACACCCGCTAAATTCATTTCAATTATTTCTTTTACACGTTCAACTGAAAGCGAAATAAAATTATCAGGTTCACTGGTATAAGAGAAAAACATTATACGTTTAAAGATATCTGTTTTCTGATGAAAGGCTCTTCCTTTTTCGGTTTCAAGCTTAACATTACTTACTTCCGGGAAATCTTTAAGTGTATCCAAATAACTGTCTAACTCATAGTTTAAACAGCATTTAAGTTTACCACATTGTCCGGCAAGTTTCATTGGATTTAATGACAATTGCTGGTAGCGGGCGGCGCTTGTAGATACAGAACGAAAATCTGTTAGCCAGCTGGCACAGCACAATTCGCGACCACATGAGCCAATGCCGCCTAGACGACCTGCTTCCTGGCGTGCACCGATTTGACGCATCTCAATACGCACTTTAAATTCATCGGCTAGCACTTTTATCAATTCACGAAAATCAACACGATCATCGGCTGTGTAATAGAATACCGCTTTAGTTTTATCTCCCTGGTATTCAACATCGCTGATCTTCATCTGAAGATTTAACTTAATGGCAATGGTACGGGCACGGTACATAGTAGCCTGTTCTAAATTTTGAGCTTCCTGCCACTTTTCAACATCGTTAGGTTTTGCTTTACGGTATACCTTCTTAATTTCTTCGGATGTCTTAGCCACCCCCCTCTTTTTCATTTGCAGAGGTACTAATTCACCTGAAATAGAAACCACCCCAATATCATGTCCCGGTGAAGCTTCTACAGCAATAATATCACCCACCTGAAGCTGTAAATTATTTACATTTCTGAAGAAATCTTTGCGACTATTCTTAAAACGGACCTCGACAATGTCAAATGCCGCCTGACCACTTGGCAATTCCATATTTGCCAGCCAATCAAAGACATTCAATTTTTTGCACCCGTTCCCTACTGTTCCACATGAACCACTTTTGTTGCATTCCACCGGCAAACCATCGCTTGTTATGCCATTTCCGGTCGAATATCCTTCACATCCCATATATAGTTAAATTATTACCTCTCCCCTTAATCCCCTCTCCAAAGGAGAGGGGGGAGTAGGTGAGTTGTTTACTTTGTATCTTATTGCCGATTGCCCAATCGCTTATTGTCAAATTGGCTTCGGTAAATTTAGTAATTCGTTGAACTTAAAAGCTAAATCCATAAATAATATTTTAGCATTGGCATTACGCTCCATGTGATGATGTGCTTTGTTTAATTCATCAATAAAACGTTCTACATTATTTGAATGAATGAACGGCGAAAACTTTTTTACAAAATCCTGCTCTGCAACTCCCAATTTTACAAGACTTGCATCAGCATAATTCAAAATCAAACTTTCGCGCATGATGTGCAATGCATAATTCAGAAAGTTTTTTTGCCGCTCCCGACCTGCCACCGAAATTTCGTCGATCCAAACCATCAAAGCTCCCGGATCAAATTTTAAACTCACCCGCATCAGTTTTTGAAAACTTGCCAGATTCTGTCCCAAATTTTTATTTTCATTAATCAACGATAACGCTTCTGCATAATTGCCATCTGCCAGATGAACAGTATTTTCAGCATCTTCAGGCGATAAGTTATGACGCTCTATTAAAGATTTTGCTAAATCGACTTCGTTAATTTTAGCAATTTTGATTAACTGTGTACGAGATAATATGGTACGCAATAATTGATCTTCACTTTCGCAAACCAATAGAAACAATGTTTTCTCAGGTGGCTCTTCTAATATTTTAAGTAACTTATTTGCTGCTGCTGCATTCATTTTTTCAGCCTGCCAGATAATCATTATTTTATATTCCGCTTCATACGTTGTAAGGCTCAATCTACGAAGAATTTCAGCGCTCTCTTCCACACCAATTACTGCCTGTTTGTTTTCTGCATCGAGCATTTCAAACCAGTTAAAAAGTGTGATATAAGGATTATCCAAAAAAGCCTCGCGCCACTTAATAGCGACATCAGTGCTTATACGAACATCCTTAGAAAGTGCCACAGGATAAACAAAATGAAGATCGGGATGAACAAGTTTATTATATTTTACACATGATAAGCAAAGACCGCATGAATCATCTTCCTGTTTATTTTCACAAGAAATATATTGCGCATAGGCAAGAGCAAGAGCCAGACTTCCACTACCCTGAGGTCCAAGAAATAGCTGAGCATGACTGATACGGCCTTCTTTTACAGAACGAATTAATCGTGCTTTAACACTTTGCTGACCAATAATTTCTTTGAATAACATATAACCTTAAACTTTACTACTTACAACAAGAATCAAAAATATATAAATCATTCCTAAAGACCTGAAAATCGAAGGAAAAGATTTTTACGCTTTCAAAGATAATAAATGTTTTAACGTAAAAATGTGCAGATTTTACTAATTCCCTTCTTTAAATTTAATAGCCTGCAATTTATTTTTAACTCAAAAGAGTTTTTTGAATATCTTTGCCTCTATACTTGAAAAAATCAACAATGAGTACAAAAAATATTTTTCCCGATTTCAAAAACACACCGATAATAGATCAGGTGGGAGTAGAAGAGCGTGTTGCACGATTTACAACCAGAAGTATAAAAAAATCAACTAAGATGCAAGGTCTTAAAATGATTTTAAATATGATAGACCTTACAACATTGGAAGGTAAAGATACCGAGGGTAAAGTAAAACAGATGTGCTATAAAGCCGCACATTTGCATGATGTCATCCCTGGTTTACCAACTGTTGCAGCTGTCTGCGTTTATCCTTCAATGGTAAAAGTTGCTAAAGATGCATTGAAAGGGACACCTGTTAAAGTAGCTTCAGTATCTACTGCCTTTCCAAGCGGGCAATCTACTCGTGAAGTAAAAATTTCCGATACAAAATTCGCTCTGGAAAGCGGTGCCGATGAAATTGATATGGTTATTTCAAGAGGTGAATTTTTAAAAGGAAATTACGACTTCGTTTTCGATGAAATTGCAGCAATTAAAGAAGTATGCGGCACTAAACGATTAAAAGTTATTTTTGAAACTGGTGAACTTTCCACATTGGACAATGTACGTAAAATAAGTGATCTTGCCATGTATGCCGGAGCTGATTTTATTAAAACCTCGACTGGTAAAATTTCTCCTGCCGCTACAATGCCTGTTACTTTAGTAATGTTAGAAGCCATTCGGGATTATTATTACAAAACAGGAAGAATGGTTGGAATGAAGCCTGCGGGTGGCATCTCCACTTCAAAAGCTGCTTTACATTATCTGGTGATGGTAAAAGAAACATTAGGAGGAGCGTGGTTAAGCAATGAATTTTTCCGCTTTGGCGCGAGTAGCTTAGCTAATGATGTATTGATGCAGGTAGCAAAAGAAACAACAGGTGTTTATCAAAGTTCAGATTATTTTGCGAAAGATTAAAATTACTCAACAATTAGACCTGACAGGTTTTTAAAACCTGTCAGGTCTCAGGAGTTTAGAACGAATTATATAGTTTATTATTTCTTGTCTGATGTCCAAAACAGTTCCATTAGAACCAGGTCATTTTTATCATATCTACAACCACTCAAATGGAAAGGATAATCTTTTTCTTTCGGAGGACAATTACAAATATTTTTTAGAAAAATTCAAAGAATATATCGCCCCGTTTTCCGAAACATATGCCTATTGCCTGATGCCAAATCATTTTCATTTTTTAATCAAATTAAATAATGAATCAACGATATTCTCATGGCTTCAGTTAAATGAAAAAATTGCTGATTACTCTTTAGACCTGACAGGTTTTAAAAACCTGTCAGGTCTGGCTATTGCTGATTTCAATCCTTTTTCCGCTCATTTGAGCAAACAATTCTCTAACTTTTTCAACTCCTATTCTAAATCGTTGAATAAACAAGAGAGCAGGATAGGTAGTTTGTTTGTTCGATCTTTTAAAAGAAAATTAATTTCATCAGAAGAACAATTAAAAGATACGATATTATATATATTGAATGTCCGTAATTGTACCTAAAGAAAAATAAAGTATTAAA
>JAVHPR010000009.1:0-7265 GCA_036170695.1 Bacteroidia bacterium | reverse complement strand
CATCTGCATCATCTTTGCATTTGTAATCGGTAACACCTGATATTTCGCAATGTGTGGTAGCACCTCCCAGTGTTTCATTATCAATATTTTCACCTATTGCTGCTTTTACAAGATAGGAACCGGCTAAAAAAATGCTTCCTGTTTTATCAACGATTAAGGCTTCATCACTCATAATTGGAAGATAAGCACCGCCCGCAACACAACTGCCCATGACAGCGGAAATCTGTAAAATTCCCATTCCTGACATTACTGCATTATTGCGAAAAATACGTCCAAAATGCTCTCTGTCAGGGAAAATTTCATCCTGCAAAGGGAGGTAAACCCCTGCACTATCCACCAGATAAATGATTGGCAAACGGTTTTCCATGGCTATTTCCTGTGCTCTCAAATTCTTTTTCCCGGTTATAGGAAACCATGCCCCAGCCTTTACTGTTGCGTCGTTAGCCAAAATAATACACTGCCTGCCACTCACATAACCAATAACTATCACCACGCCACCTGCTGCACATCCTCCATGGTCCTTGTACATATCATCGCCTGCAAAAGCGCCAATTTCAATGGTTTTTGAACCTTTATCGATAAGGTATTCAATACGTTCACGGGCAGTCATTTTACCTTGTTCGTGGGTTTTTTCTATTCTGCTTTTTCCGCCGCCTAAATAAATTTTCTCCAGCTTTTTTTCCATTGCAGAAATAAGCAAGTTCATTTTATCTTCGTTTTTGTTGAATTCGATATCCATAATTTTAGTGTTCGTATATTTTTATTGCCGTCATTGCGATGGAGGCACGACTGAAGCAATCTCATTTCTGTATTGTGTGAGATTGCTTCGGGCGAAAGCCCTCGCAATGACGTTTAATAATAAGAATTAATGTGCGTCAAATATAACAAAAATCAACGACGAAAATTTTAAATAAAGTTATGATTTTGAAAAGAAATCATATAAACTCCAATGCTCTTGAACCCTGGTTAAAGAGCAAATCAACAATACTTAAATTGGGAATAAATCCATGCCTTGTCTCAAATACCTGCGAGTACTTAATAGATTGAAAAGTTTTATCAGTTTCAAATGAATTTTTAGGTAAAATAATATTTCGGTAATCATCTGCATCCTCAACAATTTTATGGTAATCGGATGTAAAACTATATTTTGGTTTTAGCTTTAACAAGATTAAAATTTCCTGTTGTAATGCTTCATTCAAATCAATCAGAAAGTCGAATTTTTTGTCGTGATAGAATGGAAATAAATCATCTTCAAAATATTCGAAATAAGGAGATCTCCTGTAACTTGATTCCAAGGTACGCCAATGAAGTTTTTGCCAGTCGTAATCATACGAAATTTTCAATTCTTTAACTGTCTGACGATGATCACGCTTTACGAGCGGAACACTTAATGTTTTTAAGCCATTCGGCGAATAAATATCACAACGGCTCCTGTAGGTTTGTTTGGTAAAATGTTCAAAATGTTCAATTAAGCAAGTTGGATATTGAATAAGTTTTGAATAATATTGAATAGGTGCTAGGTAGGCAGTTGAAAGGATGGCTAAAGAAGCCCCTCCCGGCCTCCCCAAAGGGGAGGAGGTTGAAGTTGTCTGCATTATCATTATTATTAATCATTTATTTTTTTACATTTTTTGAGAAACTCACCTGTCGCCCCCTCTCCTTGGGAGAGGGGATTAAGGGGAGAGGTATTTAAACCACCGATCCCAACGAATATTGCTACCTGTATCTGATTTATCGATTGATAATAATACCAATACTGTTTTTCCCACAATATGATCTTCGGGTACAAAGCCCCAGAAACGCGAATCCGCAGAGTTATGACGATTATCTCCCATCATAAAAAAGTAATTCATTTTAAATGTATAATGCGTGCTGTATATGTTATTTATGAATACAGAATCTTTATTAACCCGCAACTCATTTTTTTCGTAAATGCTTATAATCCTTTCGTAGAGCGGAAGAGATTCAATAGTTAATTTTACAGAATCACCTGCTTTGGGAATATAAATTGGTCCGAAAAAATCTACATTCCAAAGAAAATGTTCATTTTCAGGAAACATATAATCACTGTAACTACCTTTTTTCTCCAACAGGGGCGTTACGCTTGTAACATGCGCAACCTGTTTTATTTTATCGACGTTTTCGGTATTTAATGTGAACCAATATTCCCCATTGTTATGCATTTTCCCTCCTTCTGTAATGCCTAATTTTGTTAATGCATCCGAATCAATGGAATCGGTATCTGTTAATATTTTATAGTTGAATTGTAATTTTTCAGGAACATCATTGTATTTACCATTTATATAAACTTGTCCTTCCCGTATTTCTAATGTATCACCAGAAACAGCTACACAGCGCTTGATGTAATAGACGCGCTGATCAACAGGGTGTTCGCTTTCCATGGGATAATTAAAAACCACCACATCATTATGTTCAATATCAGGTGAACCAAACAAACGTTTGTAAGGAATTTTTATCCAATTGAGATAGGAATTTGTGTTTTCGGTAAAAGGTAATCGTTGATGTGCGAAAGGAAACGAAAGCAATGTATTTGGGAGTCGCGGACCATAACTTAATTTACTTACCAATACATAATCACCCGTAAGCAAGCTCTTTTCCATTGATGGCGATGGAATGGTAAACGCTTCGAAAAAAAACACACGGAATAAAATAATTGTTATGAAAGCAAATAATATTGCCTTTATCCATTCTTTTATGGTTGATTTTTTTTTCAAATTTTATATTTCTCCAAAAAATGAAGTGTATTACCAAAATAACCCGCACTAAAGAAAAAAGTTTAGCGGAGTTCGTTATTAATTTCCTTTTTTAGCTTTTCGGCTGCCACTGTAATATGAGAAACCAATTATTCCAAACAATATTACTAAAAAATGAATTAAATATGATTTAGATAAACCATCATCGGTCACAAAACAAAAGAAACGATCCCATCTAAATCTGCCTTTTTGTGAATTTTCGCTTAATGATTTTAAAAGACCAACACTTCCTGAAACCGGATTTTTTAACGGATCCTTTATGCTCATCCAAACAAAAACGGGTTTCCCAACAATATGATCTTCCGGTACAACACCCCAATAACGAGAGTCAGCTGAGTTTTGACGATTGTCGCCCATCATGAAATAATAATTCAATTTAAATGTATATGTCTTTGTTTTTATGCCATTAATAAAAATCTCATCACCCTTAATAGCTAATGTATTAAGTTCATAATTTACTATGACATGATCATACAATTTGATATTTGAAGTATCAAGATTAACTGTCGTGTTTTTTTGAGGAATAACAAACGGTCCGAAGTTATCGTTATTCCATTTTATTGAAGGAGAATGAGGAAATATTTTGCTTGAATATTGACCCTTGGGGGTAATTTCTTTTGTAACTGAAATTACAGATGATATGGCTTTTATTTTTCCTACTACATTTAATGGCATATTGATCAAATATTCGACCGTATCCTTATTAATACCTTTAATATATGTTTCGTCAACATACATATCATACTTATCAAGAAGGCGTAGATTCGGTTCAAATTTTTGGAGTTCGTAATTGTATTCACCAAAAACAAAACCAATGGTTTTTACATAATAATGGTGTTGAGCATGTTTTGGTGTTTCAGTAAGTTTATCATTAATATATACTTCGGCATCTTTAATTTCCAACTTATCCCCTGCAATGGCAATGCACCGTTTAACATAATTTTCACGTTTATCAACCGGACGTTGTGTGATTTTTCCAAAAGGATGTCCTGTATATGGATTTATAGCACTTGGAGTATTTACAGTAGCCCAACCGAAATCACGACACAACTGATAATAGCTTTGTGCCTGATCTTCCTGACTCAAACCTAAAGACACCGTATCACCATCAGGATAATTAAAAACTACGATGTCATTATTTTTAACTGAACCTATTCCCGGAAGACGGAAATAAGGAAGTTTAAACCACTCAAGATATGATTTTGTGGTATTTGTAAATGGTAAAGTATGCATTGCAAATGGAAATGATAAAGGGGTATTCGGGACTTTCGCACCAAAACTTACTTTACTTACAAATAAATAATCCCCTACCATCATTGATTTTTCTAATGATGATGTGGGAATGGTAAATGCTTCCAGTAGAAATGTACGAATAATGGTTGCTGCAATTACTGCAAACACAATTGCTTCTGTCCATTCTCTGACTATGGTAGGCTTGACTTTACTTAAGTCCTCAGGACCAACATAGGTGGTATCTTTTTGAAAAGCAAGGTATGGCAAATAAATAAATCCTAAAAAGAAGGCAATCGTTTTTCCCTGAAGCGAACGTAAATTAAATGCCTTAACCGTAAGCAAACACAAAATACCAAACATTAAAAAGTTAACCCCCGGCGTGATAATCAGGAAAATCCACCACCATGGCTTTTTAATTATTTTCAACCAGACAAAAAAGTTATAAAGAGGGATAAAGGCCTTCCAACCAGCTTCTCCTGCTAAGGGGAACAATTTCCAAAGTCCTATGATTGTTGTAATCGAAAACAGTATCAGTAATAAATAAGAAGTATCCATAAATAAAATTTAGAGTTGAAAGTTTAGAGTTTAAAATTTGTTCCTGAAAACAATGAATTTATATTTTTATTGTATCTCAATTGTTAATTTATGTGAATTTACATATTCAGCAAATCTACGAAACGAATCATTGCATTAAATCACTCATTCCAAAAATGCCTTTTTTACCGATTAACCATTCGGCGGCAATTACAGCACCTATTGCAAATCCCTTACGATTATGTGCTAAATGCCTTATGCTTATTTCATCAACATCCGAACTATAGGTAACAGTATGTGTTCCGGGTACTTCATCAATACGTTTGGAAATAATACTTAGTTCATTTGCATCATTTGTAAAACTGTTCACCCATTTCTGTTTGACCGGATTATGCTCCATAACCTGTTTTGCAAGTGATAAGGCTGTTCCGCTTGGTGCATCTAATTTGTGAACGTGATGAATTTCTTCCATTGCAACATTGTAATCGGGATACAGGCTCATCAATTTTGCTAAAGTTTCATTCAGTTTAAAAAACAGATTTACTCCAATGCTATAATTAGATGCATAAAACACTGTTTGATTTTTTTCTTTGCATTTTTGTTTTACATCCTCCAATTTATCAAGCCAGCCTGTGGTACCAACAACAACGGGTAATCCTACCTCAAAACATCTGTAAATATTATCAATTGCCGATTCGGGAGTGCTGAATTCTATTGCCACATCCGCTTTTTTCAAGTCATCAACAGAATACGTATCAGCATTATTAACATCGACTTTAAGCACAATGGTATGCCCGCGTGACAAGGCAATTTGTTCAATTTCCTTTCCCATTTTACCATATCCGATAAGCGCAATATTCATAAATAATAGAATTTAAATATCCAATTATTTTATATTCTTTTTACTTTTCATTATCAGAAGCAATTGCCTTGATATGGAGAAGATTTGAATTTAAATATCTCATTTCTTATGAGAATTCGGAGGGCTAAATTACAATTTAATTGTCATTCTTCACTAAGGCATGTTTGCAAGCTGTATGACAAATTTACCTAATTTGATAATCGAAGAAGCCTTCCCACATATTTCGACCAGCTCAATATGACTCGCGCGCTTTAGTCTCAGGCTTATCGAAGACTATGTAGAGGGGAAGGTCAATAATTTTACCCGCAGATATATTGCGTTATCATTAAGAAAAAGTAAATTGATTGGTGTAATAATCTATTAAAAAAAATATTTTTTGCTATCTCGTCAAAGTGAAAAATCCTTTCTTAAACTGCTTTGTGATTTTACACGGAGTGTTATATTCAATTGTATACTGATAAACGCCATAATCGGCACTTTTATTAATTCCCACTTTCCCATCCCAGTCTTTGTTTCGATCAAATGACTCATAAATTAATTTACCACTGCTATTATAAATTTTAATATGATAATCATCTATATTTTTTGTAACAATCTCTAAATTGCAATTATTCAAATTACTGCTGATACTGTATTTTGCCGGGACTTTAATTAGCGGTATAAAACCGCGATTGATTATTTTTATTGTATCTGAAATAATACATACGCCCCTGTTTACAGTAACAAAATAGGTTCCGGTTTTATTTACTTTTATTGTGTGAGAAGTATCACCGGTTGACCATAAGTAGGTGGCGTCAATATTAAAAGCATTTAAAACAACTGAATCATTTCCGCAAATCGTTGTGTCTTTTCCCAGATTGACCTTTGGTGCCTCCTCAAAAGCTATATCAACAGTATCGTTTGTTGTACACGACCCATTCGATACAGCAACCCAGTAGGAACCCTCTGAATCAATTTTTATACTTTGCATTTTTTCTCCGGTAGACCATGAATATGATTTCCCTACGTTTCCTGCATTTAATGTCTGAATCACGCCCTTACATAACCATAAATCAAATCCGATATCAACAGTTGGAGTGGGTAGAATTTTAATGACTATTGTATCAGAATTGCAACATCCTTTATTGCTAACATTTACCCAATATTTGCCAGCCTTTGACACAACTATTTTTTGATTATATTCTGAAGTCGACCAGCTGTAGCTCATTCCACTAATATGTGGATTTAAAATGACTGATGTATTTTGACAGATGGATGTATCCTTCCCCAGATTTACTTTTGGGTAGGATGATATTGTTACAGAGTGAGTAATAGTATCAGTCCCCATCGAATCCGTCACATACAAACTGACTGTATATATGCCAGTTTCACCATATAAATGTGAAGGGGCAGCATCAGTTGCAGTGTTCTTTCTTCCACTATTATTGTCTCCAAAATTCCATGCAATCTTTGGAGCCTGGTTTGAACATTTGCCCGATTCAAAAATGAATTTAGTTGTTTCAGCAAGGCAGGCATGACTAAAAGTAAAATTATTTTTTGTTTTATACATTTCAGATTGAATATGATCCGAAATACCTAAACCCAATTTTGAAGTAGTGGTAATTTTCGAAAATACCGGTGAAAAAGAATTTGGATTACTTACCACAGTAATCTGATTTCCTTTGTCAAATGGGATATATAATTTCCCATCGGTACCTAATTCAATCTGCCCGGGTCCGGTGACATAACCAGTATCCGCACCCGTTGAAGTGATATGAAAGGATGTAATTTTTTCTGTTTCAAAATCATATTGAAATAAATTATTATTTAAATATTGCTTATCTGCTTTAGACATGCTGTCTTTTATTGTTTTGTAATTCCTG
>JAVHPR010000008.1:0-7268 GCA_036170695.1 Bacteroidia bacterium | reverse complement strand
GAATTATACTATTAAGCCAATATTGTAAAAGTTATTTTGTCCCAATTCCTTAGTTTAATAAAAGCCAGTATACTATTGCCTAATTCTTTATTTGTTTTTGCCATAGCCCATGATTTGTGGCTCACAAATGTACGATTTGTAGCTCATTTTTTAATAAAATGAGCTGCATTTTTACATTTATGAGCCCAAAAGGTGTATTTTAATAATTATTGAGCTCTATTTTGTTATTTTGTGAGCTACAAGTGTGGAGAAAAAATATTAGGTATAGGCACTTAGTTGTCCCTTTTAATTAGTTGATTTTATTCGATTTGGTTTGTTTTTAACCATTCTTTTAAGTAACAAGTCGAAGGTTGTTCCTAAATGATTACGTCTATTGTACCTGTAATGGTATTCGTTTAAATAGCCTTGCATATGCTCTTTTGAATTTTATGTTTTGGTATAACACTTGTAACGGGGGTAACTCTCTGTTACGGTGTTACAGTTGTTACAGATTATTTATATCCTATTCGTTTCCTATCCTCCCACTTTCTTTGGGCTGCTTTTTCATCTAATAGGTTTTCCATTGCATCGTAAATTTGGTTTAACTGTGCATCATGTTCGCCCAGTCGTTCCTTTATTTCATTCAACTGCTCTTTTAAACTCCCTTGCTTTAGTAGAACTTTTCTCACCTCAACAAAAGCCCTCATTATGGCAATGTTCATATTTATTGCTTTGTCGCTGTTTAAAATACCGCTTAACATGGCAACGCCTTGTTCAGTAAAAACGTATGGCAAATATTTAGTATGCTGTCCTCGACTTGTTTTTAAGGTTTCATTTTGCAACCTTAAAGGATTATCGGATTTTTCTAAGGTTTCAATTTGAAACCTTAAACTTTCAAACTCTTCTTTGGTAAGCTGAAACATAAAATCTTTCGGAAACCTTTTAATATTACGTTTAACAGCAAGGTTGAGGGCTTTAGTTTCGGTTTCATACAAGGCTGCTAAATCCCTGTCCAGCATTACCCTTTCATCTCTAATTTCATAAATCCTATTTTGTATCGTTTGAATTATTTGCATATCGTTTTTGTTTTATGGGTTTAACTCAATATTTTATCAATGATAGTTTTGGGAACGTATGTGAACTTTCCCTTTTTTATTTTTGGTACGCTGAAACGCTTTATAATATTATTCAATCCCGCATCTGAAATATTGTATTTAATTTGTGTTTCACCAATTGTATAACAGTCGCCTGTTTCGTATTGTATAGGTTCGGGTTTAATTTCGGGTTGAGGTGTTACGGACTGTTCAAATAGTTTATCAATTTCTGAACGCTTTACAAGTGTTTTCCTTTCAGCAAGGTTCACCGCTTTAATATTTCCGCTTTCTATGTAAAGATAAACTGAACGAACGGAACAGTTTAATAATGTAGCAACGTCCCGAACAGTTAGGAACTCTTTTGCCTTTAGTTCCTCAAAAGGTTTTGTTTTAATACCCTGCGTTTGCTTATTGCTTTCCTCAATCTTTGTACTCCTTACCCTTGCTTTGTAGGCACGCCTTGAACAGGTGTTACCACAGTACTGGGTTGTTGTTGTTCGGGCTGTGAACTCGTTACCACAATGCTGGCAAATACGTTGTACCTTAATATTTGAACTCATTTAGTATCATTTAGTATCAATAAATATCTTTAAGTGCAATTAAGCGCAATAAAAAAAGAGCAAAGCCCTAATTTTTGTACCTCAACTGTTCAAGGTACAGCAAAGGTGCAAACATTTGCGGAATAAGCAAGTAATAACACGGAATAGTTAATAAAGGCAAGGTATTAAAAAAGCCCTGTAAATAGGGATGTTTGTAGGGTTGTAATATGTTTTTTGATTGTTTGTTTAGTAGTGGTTACTTTCCTGTACAAAAAGTAAAGTTAATCGCTGTATGTATTGACTGTAAAGGAATGTAAGTTAATTTAACTTTGTAAAAAGTGAATATTAGCAACAAAATTATACAAAGGAGTTACTTTCTATCCTTAAATGTAATTATTTTTTGTCTTGAAATTACATAGGTGGTTATTTCACCGGTAATTTCTCCAAAATTTAATAAATTGGTAGTGTTTTGGTAGTGTTTTGGTAGTGTTTTGGTTTTCTACTCATCTAATTTCATTGTAAAATAGCCGTTATTATCTGTTACCCAGTCTATAACATTGGGCTGGTTGCCAAACTCAAAAGTATTATTTACTATTCCGGTTATCCTGCCATCATTGGCAATACTCATTTTTAAAAGTGTATCGGTGCTAATTTCAGTTAAATCTCTGTTTGATAACTCATCATTGATTTTCTTTGATAGTTTCAATAGTGCCTTTAATCGGGTTTGTTTATCATACTCAAAGGCTTTTACAATGGTATTTATTGCAAGTGCTTTGCCCTCTTTTATTTCAGTCCTTACAGTTACTTTTTTATTCCACTCAATCAGGGTGCTTTTACTTGTTTTCAGTTCCTTTGCAATCTCATCAAAACTTTTGCCCTCAATTCTCATTTGAGTAAAGTCTGCTATTTGTTTTTCTATTTTCATTTTTTTTATGTTTTAAAATTGTTCTCAATTATTGCCATTTTTAGACAATTATTGCCATTTGTTGTAATATTTTGTAATATAATTTAGTGTCATTTAGTGCCATTTACTGAAAATTACTGCAAAAATAATTACCGACAATTACCGACAAATACTGAAATATAATTATGGTAGAAAACTCTTTTTTTATAGTGTTGTATTTTGTTGGATATTCTACTTTAGAATTTAAAACAATTGATAGTTTTTGTCAATAGATACAACTTACTATTAGCATATTATCTGCAATACTCTTTTACTTGGTTTATTTTTTTGTCAAGTTCTGTTATTAAATCGGCACTCCCTGTTATCTCATCTGTTTTGCATAGCTTTTTAATCTCTGCTTTCAAACGGCTGTAATATTCAGGGTGTGCAAATACTTTTTGTGCTTTCAGTTGCTCTACTAATTCCAGTACATTGTTTTGCCCCATCTCATTAATTTTGAGTAAAAGCAATTGAGTAAAAAAATCCTTTGGCTGTTTCATACTTTCTAAATTAAAATTGATTATTGAATTTTTATTAATTGCTTTATACTCATCTATCCATCGGCTTACCATATCCAAATAAAAAGGCTCTGTGCTTAGTTCTTTAGCTTGTAAGGTGCTTTTGTTAAACTGTTTGAGCAATCGGCTTGTATATCTCAATTCATATCTTAAAATGTGTTTATCTGCCCAAATAGCCGGTATCATTTCACCTTTGCTTTTGCCCTCTGCAATCTTATTATAAAAAAGTTTTGTTCTATTTCCATTTTGATAATAAACGCTTTTAGGCTGTACCAATCTTTTGAAGTGTCGGCTTGTTCCTAAAAATGGGTAATAGCTTTCAGGTTTGTTGTTTACAGTAAAACTCTGTGCAAAATCAATTCTTTTTACATCGGCTTGCTGTACCGGTAAAATCAAAACATCTGCCATTTGTTCAATGGCTCTTTGTGTGTCCTGCCTTGTAAGTGTTTTAAAATTATCATTCAAATAACTTTTACACAAACTACCTTTCAAACTTATTCCACTATTTGAAACGCTGGCACTCATCCCTAAAATACTGCCTGTAATGTATTGCAATCCATCGGCTTTGGTGTGCAGGGTAGGATTACTCAAAAGACCTGGCACTCTCTCTGTAAAACTACCCTCACCAATATTTAAAGCCGGTAACCACAAATGCAAAGTATCATACATAAATTGATAGTTTTTGTCAATGATTACAACTTACTATTAGCACTATTCAAACCTATGTACTCAAATACCGGTTTTGCCTCTGACCTCAAATTTTGTATTTCAGCATCAAAGTTTCCATCAATTAAACTTTGCAAATAATGTTCTGCAAGGTTTCTGCCTCCCTCAAAAATCAATAATTCAAAAGTGCTGTAATCGGGTGCTTTGATTATTAGGTACAAATCATTTCCAAATGGATACAATGGGTTTGGCTCTCTCTTTGCACCTATAAATGGTTTTTTATTAGGGTAGGAATATGCAAAGTTTGGGCAGTCAATAAACTTGTATAAACTTCCAAAATTCAGGCTTTTGCCACCGGTCAAACAAAACTCTGCATAACGCTTTCTATGAGTTTCTACAAGCTCCCTGCAAGGGATTAAGTAAAAAAACATTTGTCCTTTTGGGTTTATAAATGCCTCCAATCCTTTGTAGTTTCCTGCCTGTGCTGTGCAATCCAGTCTTGGTATAACTGCCCCTACTTTAATTTTGTTCTGTGCTTTCACCTCATCTTGTAGGGTTTCCAGCTTGTAGTATCCTGCTATCATTTTGCACCTCCACTTTTAAGAGTTACAAATGTGCTGGCTTTGGTATCCAGTTCCTGTGCTGTGGCTACTCTGTTTTGTTTCAAGTACAAATCAATTTCAGCTTTATCAAAAAACAAAACCTTGCCCATTGGCTTATAATGAGGTATTGCACCGGTGCTGGTAAGTTTGTATAGGTAGCTTTTAGATAGCCCTGTATAGGTTGCTAAATCATTAAAATTCATTACTGTTTTTTCCATTTCAAAGAAAATTAATTGTTAGTGAAATGGATAAGCGCTTATCCTTTATTGTCTGACGGTGCAAACATAGGATAGTCAGGAAAGAAAAAATATTGATAGGACTTTACAATAAAGGAGTGTAAAGCATTTTAGGAGTTATTCTCTTTTGATTTTATTTTAATGGTTTCAATCAAAGTGCTAATTTCATTGTGTTTTTTAGGTTTCCCCTTTGTTTTATCTGTGGTTTGGTTATTCTCATAGTTCTTTACCATACTACTAAAAGTTGTTGCCTTTATTGGTAATCCTTTTTTATCTACAAACAGTTGCTCACAAATTGCCCAAATATTTGTTTCATCAATAAAGCCATAAGTTTTTAATTCATTGATAAGATAAGCCAATAGTACACTATCCTTTTGCCATTTAATAGGCTCAATTTGTTTTACTTGCAGAGGTGTAGGCTGGCTGGTGGTGGGTGTGCTTTGCTGTGGCTGACTTTCTATTAAATCCTGCACATAGTTTATTTCCTTTTTCATTTGCCTTCCATAGTCATTAAATGCCATTAACCCTATTGGCTGTTGCTCAAATTCTTTGTTCCGCTTTTTTAGAAATAGTAACCGTTCCTGCAGGTCTGTAATTTCATTGGCTGTTTTCAAGTCTTTAGTAAAATCAAATTCAGTTTTTTTCATTTCTTTATCTTTAAATTTTGTATTCAATGTTAGATTCCAGTCATTACAAACACGCTTTTCACCTACATAATAAACACTACCATTATCTACAAAGTATTTAAAATCATTTTGTTGCCTCTCTGTTATGCTATTTATTTGATTAAAATATGTAGTTCTAATTGTATCCTCTTTGTAGCGCTTTATCAAACAATGTGCAACAATAAATTTAGTTAGGTATAGTTCAAAATCATTTAGTTTAGTGGTAGTTTCATAATCGGGTGTGTTGTACCTTTCATAATAGCCTCTTTGCTCAATAATTTTTTTTATTGTTAGTTTCTCTTTATCCATTTCTACAAGCCTACATAATACACTACCGGTTGCATTATTACAATTCACAATAAACTCAATCAAATTAGTAAATTCATTCTCAAATTTTAACAGGTAGGTATAAACCTCATTGAAATACCAATCTTTTTTAATCAACTCATCAAATTCATTCAACTGCAATTCAGTTTTTTTATTTACTGCTTTCTTTGCCATAGTTCTAAATAGTTAAATCAGGAATTTTATTTACTGCCTCTCTTTTTTTCTCATCAATTATTTTAGCATAAATCTGTGTGGTTTTTAATTCAGAGTGTCCCAATAGTTTTGATAGTGTGAAAATTTCAGTTCCTAAAGTCAATTGAAGTACTGCAAAGGTGTGTCTTGCACAATGGAAAGTAATTTGTTTTGTAATTTTTGCTTTCATCATCCATCTTTGCAATGCCACGTTATGATAAGAACTATATTTTAATCCAATAAAAACTCTCTCATCTGCTTTGCCTTGTTCTCCTAAATATCCTCTTGCTTGTTCTGAAATGTCAAGGTATTGCAGTCCTTTTGTTTTTTGTTGGTGGAATACAATTTTATAACCAGTATCATTTTTTTGCACCTCTGACCATTGTAATTTTTGAATATCTGACCATCTTAAGCCGGTTAAACAGGAAAATATAAAAGCATTTTTTAATACTTCATACCGGCACTCTGCTTTTGAAATTGCTTTTAACTCATCCAAAGTTAAATACTCCCTTATGTTTTCAACTGTGTTTGGTGTGCTTATGGCTCTTGCTGGACTTTTTGCAATTATATCCTCATCTACTGCCTTATTCAAACAGGCTCTAAACTTTGTGAAATATGATGCAATTGCAGATGAGGATAAGTGTTTTTTGCTTTTTGTTTTTGTTCCGGTTAGATATTCTTTAAAGCCCTCACAAAACTTTTTATCAATTTCTTTAAATGTTACCTGTGTTCCTGCATATTTGATGAGGTGCTTTAAAGAACTATCCCAATTTCCATAGTTTCCTGCATTTTGCAATCGTTTTTCTGTTTGTGCTTTGAAATAGTCAATGAAATTTGTGGACTGCTTAAAACCGCTTTTAAAACCATATTCACCGTTTTGAATTTCCAACTCTCTTTTTGCTTTTATATTTTCAGCAAGTTTTAAAGTTTCTTTGTTATGCTGTTTATCAATTGGAGTTCTGGGCTTGTCAATTAAGTAAAGGTTTAAATATTCATAATCTCTATTACCTGTAATACTTCCATCTGCCTTTTTTGTAGTGCCTTTGTAGATTTCAAGGTAAAGAGAAATTTTGCCCTGTTTGGAATGTTTCCTTTGTCTTAAATGGATTTTCATTTTTGTTGCTATTTGTTGCTAACTGAATACAAAGATACAAATTAGCAACAAATAAAAGCATAATAACAACAAAGATTAGAAATTAAAAACAAATTGATACCTTTGGAAGTATAGTAAAGAAAGGAAAAGGAAAACAAGAGCAAAACACTTTACTTTCCTATACAAAAACGTCCAAAAATATTTGTTAATAAATCGTCGCTGGAAATCTCACCGGTAATGCTACCTAAATGATGTAAGGCCTGCCGAATATCCATGGCCAGGAAATCACCCGAAATATTCATGCTCAGGCCTTCCAAGACTTTATGGAGTGCATCATTTGTGTGGCGTAAAGCTTCCACATGCCGGACATTGGTAACAATTGTTTCATTATTATTTAAAATACTGGTATCAAAT
>JAVHPR010000007.1:0-7282 GCA_036170695.1 Bacteroidia bacterium | reverse complement strand
GAATCTGTGGCATATATTTGTTCTTTAACATTTTAAACTGGCTGTGTAGTTACTTTTATTTGTTATGACTAAATTTTTTATTCTTTTTAAATTCTAATACGCCTGTCGTCTGCCGTTTTGAAATATCAATCCGTTGATTAATTTCTATAGGTTCAACTAAAAGTTGCTTTCCATAAATAAAGGTACTTCTTTTATACTCGCATTCCACCAGCCTGTCAGTTAGGAAAATTGCTTCTTTCGGACAAGCTTCTTCACAATCTCCGCAAAAAATACATCTCAGCATATCAATTTCGAATATAGCAGCATATTTTTCTTCGCGATACAAATGTTCTTCCCCTTTTTTTCTTTCGTTGGCAACCATTGTAATTGCTTCGGCAGGACAAGAAAGGGCACATAAACCACAGGCAGTACAACGTTCACGACCTTCCTCATCTCTTTTTAATACATGTCTTCCGCGGAAAATATCAACTCTTTTTCTGCTTTGTTCGGGGACATTTATAGTAACCTTTTTTCTGAAAAAATGTTTCATTGTAATAAACATTCCTCCAAGAATGGCAGGCAAATAAATACTCTCCCAAAAGGAAAACCTTTTGTTAGAAACTACTTTCGACCTGTTGGTTAATTTTTCCATATAAAGTGTTACCTACAAATATTCTTTTAATAAAATTATCAATCCTGTAATAAACATATTTACCAAAGCCAGTGGCAATAATCTTTTCCAGCCTAAACTCATCAACTGGTCGAAACGGAAACGTGGCAATGTCCAGCGAACCCACATAAATAAAAACATAAAGAAAAATATTTTCATAAAGAAAAACAGGGTTCCAAGAATTGTTAAGAAATTGGGCGATACAGAAAGGTGATGTAAAAATGGCATTTGGTATCCGCCAAAATATAAAGTTGTTATGACAGCAGAAGAAATAAACATATTAATATATTCTGCAAAAAGGTAGAACCCAAGTTTCATACTGCTGTATTCTGTGTGATAACCTCCGATTAATTCAGTTTCACATTCCGGCAAATCGAAAGGAGAACGGTTGCATTCTGCAAAAGCACAGATTAAAAAGATAAAGAAACCTACAGGATGATAAATAACATTCCAATGCCAACCCTGTTGTTGATTTACAATTTCGTGAAGACTAAGTGTACCGGTTGTTAGAACAAGGGTTATAATGGAAACACCCATAGCCAGTTCGTAACTTATCATTTGCGAAGCGGCACGAATAGCACCGAGCAAAGAATATTTATTGTTTGAAGCCCAACCGCCAATCATAATGCCATACACACCAATGGAAACCATAGCAAAAATGTACAATATCCCGATATTTAAATCGGTAATCTGAAGGGAATAATCAGTGTTATTTATGGTGAGGTTTCCACCCCAAGGAATGATGGCACCTGTGAGGCAGGCCGTAGTCATTGCTATGCTGGGTCCCATGATAAAAAGAACATGGTTTGCCGTCATTGGAATAATCTCTTCTTTCGCGAACATTTTAATCCCATCAGCAAGTGGTTGTAAAAGTCCCATTGGTCCGGCTCTGTTGGGTCCACGACGATCCTGCATAAAAGCAGCTACTTTTCTTTCTGCCCAGGTTGCATACATAGCTATAAAAAGCGTAATAAGAAATATTACGAACAGCAGTATGGTTTTGAACAAAATAGTAGCTGTTTCCATTAACTTTTATTTTCAGATTTGTTTTTTTAATTCCTTTGGTTTTAAGAAAGTTGTCATATAATGATTCTGTGAAATTACAGATTTGCGGCTAATAATTCTGGGTCCTTCTACTTCCCAATCTTTCATGTCTTTTTTTTCGAAACGACACTCATTGCAAATAAATTCCTCAACCTCTCCGTATTTATCTTTTCTTCCGGTAACCCTTAAAATTGCTAACCCCGCCATCCATAGTACAACTTTACCGCTGCAATGTGAGCAAGTGCGGTGTGCATCATTAGCTTTGGCAAACCATACACGGCTTTTAAAACGAAATGTTTTATCGGTCAAAGCACCTACGGGACAGACATCAATCATGTTTCCCGAAAAATCATTATCAATAGAATTTTTGATGTATGTGCTGATTTCTGCTACATCGCCCCTGTTCATAATTCCGTGAATCCTTTTATCTGTGATTTGATTGGCAACAAAAACACAACGATAACAAAGAATACAACGAGTCATGTGTAGCTGTATTTTATCTCCGATGTCTATTTTTTCAAAAGTTCTTCGTTCTTCTTCATACCGGGTTTCAGATAAACCATGCTCATACGAAAGATCCTGGAGATCGCATTCACCGGCTTGGTCACAAATGGGGCAATCGAGTGGATGATTAATCAGCAAAAATTCAACAATGGCTTTTCTTGCCTCAAGTACTTCAGGTGAAGTAATATTCTGAACTACCATTCCGTCCTGAACTACGGTGGAGCATGATGGAACAAGTCTGGGCATAGGTCGCGGATCTTTTTCAGAACCTTTGGAAACCTTTACCAGACAAGTTCTGCATTTTTCACCTGAACCTTTTAATTTGGAATAATAGCACATGGCAGGAGGTACAATTTTCCCTCCTACTTTTCGTGCGGCATTCAGGATGGTTGTTCCGGGTTCAACTTCAATTTCAATATTATCGATGGTTACTTTTACCATTGTTAAATGTTACATTTTTTGTTTTTTACATGTTCTTCAAATTCTTCACGAAAATGCAGTATGGTGCTTCGTACAGGCCAGGCAGCGGCTTCGCCTAACGGACAAATAGTATTTCCTTCGATATGTTTCGCAATATCAGCCAGTAAATTTATATCGTTCATTTTGCCTTCTCCATACTCAATGCGGTGCAATATTTTTTCCATCCATACGGTTCCTTCGCGGCAGGGACTGCATTGTCCGCATGACTCATGATGATAAAACCGTGTATAATTTAAAAGACTGTGAACAATGCATGTTGTTTCATCCATTACAATAAATCCTCCGGAACCCAACATGGTTCCAGTTTCAAAACCGCCATCGGAAAGGGATTCATAAGAGAGCAACCGGGGTTCGCCCTTGGACGTTTTCAAAATAAGGTCTGCAGGAAGTATTGGCACAGAACTTCCTCCGGCAATTACGGCTTTTAATTTTTTTCCATTTTTGATCCCACCCAAATATTCATCGGAATAAATAAACTCTTTCACCGGAAGCCCCATTTCAATTTCATAAACACCGGGTTTATTAATATGTCCGCAAGCAGAAATCAGCTTTGTTCCCGTACTTTTTCCAATTCCGATTTTTGCATATTCATCGCCCCCATGGTTAATAATCCATGGAATCGAAGCAATAGTTTCCACATTGTTAATTACGGTGGGATTTCCATATAAACCTTTTACGGCAGGAAATGGAGGTTTCGAACGGGGATTGCCGCGTTTGCCTTCCAGTGCTTCAATTAAAGCCGTTTCTTCGCCGCAGATATATGCACCACCGCTGGGATGGCAATATAAATCGAGAGAATAATTTGTCCCCAGAATATTTTTTCCCAGGAACCCGTTTGTATATGCTTCTTCAATGGCTTGTTCCAGTATTTTCATCAGGTAAAACCATTCTCCCCTGAAAAAAATATATGATGTATTTGCTCCCAAAGCATAACTCGAAAGGATTATTCCTTCAATTAAAAGATGTGGATTTTTTAGAATTAAATAATGGTCTTTAAAAGTTCCCGGTTCGCTTTCGTCGGCATTACAAAGAAGATAGCGGGGATTATTAGTACTTTTATCAATAAAGCTCCATTTCATTCCTGTTGGAAATCCTGCACCTCCACGACCCCGTAATCCTGATTTTTTTACTTCATCCACTACATTCCCGGACGTCATGGTTTTCATCGCTTTTTCAACTGCCACGTAACCTCCCAACTTTCTGAAAGTATCAAATCTTCCAAAATCAGGGGTCTCAATATTCGCCAAAAGAATTTTCTTTTCCAATTATTCTTCTAAATATTATAACACGTAAGGGTTTTTATGACTTACTACATGATTCTTTTCAAAATTTTCTATCATTTCATCCATCTTTGCTTTCGACATGTTCCCATAATAATCCCAACCTACCTGAATTACAGGGGCATTGCCGCAATCGGCTAAGCATTCAACCAACTTCAGGGTAAAGCGTCCGTCGGGAGTTGTTTCACCGGCTTTGATTTTTAATTTGTTTTCAAGATGTGAAATGATTTCATCCGCTCCACATAACCAACAGGGTCCCGTTCGGCAAATTTCGATGATACAATTTCCAACCGGTTTTGTGTTAAACATGGAATAAAATGTTACAACTTCGTAAACTTCCACAGGAAGAAGGTTCAGAAGAGAGGCAACATAATCCATCACAGGAACTGAAAGCCAGCCGCCAAATTCAGCCTGTGCTATATGCAATACCGGTAACAACGCTGACTTTTGTTTTCCATCAGGATAATGAGATACAATCTTGCGAACCAATGCAAGGGTTTGTTCTGAAAATATTATTTTCTGTTCAACATTCATCTTTTACTTATGCATCTAATTCGCCGGCAATAATATTCATGCTGCTCATTGTTAGTATAGCATCTGATAACATACCACCTTTTATCATTTCGCCAATGGCTTGGTAATACACAAAACAAGGTCTGCGGAAATGAAGCCGGTAAGGTGTGCGACCTCCATCGCTTACCAGATAAAATCCCAATTCTCCGTTTCCTCCTTCCACACAATGATAAATTTCACCTTTGGGAGCATCAATTTCGCCCATCACAATTTTAAAATGATAAATGAGTGCTTCCATGTTGTTATATACTTGTTCTTTTTTTGGAAGTACTACATTTGAGTAATCAGCATGGAAAGTATGTTTATCGTCCATTTTCTCGATTTTTTCTATGGCCTGTTGAATGATTCTTAAACTTTGCCACATTTCTTCGCCACGCACTGTAAAACGGTCATAGGTGTCGCCCTGGGTTCCTATGGGAATGTCAAAACTAAAATCTTCGTATGAGCTGTAAGGATTCATTACCCGCACATCGTAATCGATTCCGGCAGCTCTTAAATTTGGACCTGTGAAGCCATAATTCAATGCCTTTTCGCCTGCAATTGAACCTACACCAATAGTACGATTCATGAAAATCTTATTCCGTAGTAACAATTTTTCAAATTCTTTCAAAACGATGGGGTATTCCTTTAAAAACTTTTTAATTTTAATCCAGGCAAGGTCGCTGAAGTTTCTTTCGAAACCTCCTACACGTCCCATGTTTGTAGTTAGCCTATAACCACATATTTCTTCATAAATCTCGTAGATTTCTTCGCGTTTTTCGAAGAGGTAAACAAAACCTGTTAATGCACCGCTATCAACACCAATAACGCTGTTGCAAACCAAATGGTCTGAAATCCGGGCCAGTTCCATAACAATAATCCGCAAGTATTCTACCCGTTTAGGCAATTTAATATCAAGAAGTTTTTCAACGGTCATGTGCCAACCCATGTTGTTTATTGGTGCTGAGCAATAATTCATACGATCGAGTAAGGGTGTGATCTGGTAAAAGGGACGATGTTCTGCAATTTTTTCAAATGCCCTGTGAATATAGCCAATGGTTTGTTCCGTATGTTCAATAAATTCTCCATCCATAGTCAGAACATTCTGAAAAACACCATGTGTTGCAGGATGAGTAGGACCAAGATTAAGAGTGATAAACTCTTTGTGTTCTTCGTGCGCAATGTCAGCAGGGTCAGTGTATTTACTAATATCTTCTTCCATTCGGGTTATCTTCCAAACATTTTATCGTTTTTATCTTCTCTTGATTGATCTTCAAGAGGATAATCTTTTCGCATCGGGAAAAAATCAATATCTTCCATATTTAATATCCTTTTCAGATTCGGATGACCAGAAAATTTTATTCCGAAAAAATCATAAGCTTCTCTTTCCATCCAGTTGGCAGTTTTAAAAATTACCGTTACAGTAGGAAATACAAGATCCTCTGATGAGGTAAAAGATTTTATTCTTATTCTTAAATTATTTTTAAAACTGTGAAGGTGGTAAACCATTCCGAATGGCTGGTCGGAATCGGGAAAATGCATACCGCAGAGGGTGGTGAGAAAACGGAACTGTAATTCATCGTCATCATATAAAAAACGGAATAGTTCAATAATTTTTGTTTTAGTGATAGTAAAAGTCGGGATATCTTTTAATATTTCGAAAGATGAAACATCAGAAGCAAACTGCTCTTGCAATTTAACTTTAAGAATTTCAACTACGTTGTTATCAACACTAAACATATAAACTATTTTTTTGCTTAATCAATGCCATAAGAATTCAGAAGTTTTTTATATTCCACGCTATTTCTGTAATGGAGACCTTCATTTGCAATTAAATCCTGAATTTTAATAATCCCGTCAATGATTTGTTCAGGTGTGGGAGGACAACCCGGAACGTACACATCTACCGGAATAACACGGTCGATACCCTGCAAAACACTATAAGTATCGAAAATACCTCCGCTTGCAGCACAGGCACCAACGGCAATTACCCAACGGGGTTCAGCCATTTGCATATAAACTTCTTTGAGCACAGGTCCCATTTTTTTTGCTACAGTTCCCATAACCATTAACAAATCGCTTTGTCGTGGTGAAAAGCTTAAACGTTCAGAACCAAATCTTGCTAAATCATAATGAGCGCCCATGGTTGCCATAAACTCAATTCCACAGCAGGAAGTAGCAAAAGGTAATGGCCAAATGGAATTTTTTCTGGCAATACCTATTGCTTTTTGCAAGGTGGTTGCAAAATAACCATGTCCGATGATACCTTCCGGTGCTTTTGTATAGTTTACCATTTTAGCTTATTTTTTTTCATTTTTCCCAATCAAAAGCTCCTTTAAGAAATAAATAACCAAAACCGGAAAGCAATATTGCAGAGAAAGAAACGATTCCTATAAATCCCTTGATTCCCAATTCTTTAAAATTTACTGCCCAGGGATATAAAAAGATAACTTCAACATCAAACAAAACAAAAAGTATGGCAATGACAAAATATTTTACTGAAAACGGACTTCGAGCATTTCCCATTCCTTCAATTCCACATTCAAAGTTTTCGAGTTTTTGCTTTGTTTTCCTTTTGGGTCCAAGAAAATGTGTAACAGCCATCGTGGTTATTACAAAACCTAATACCACGAATGATTGAATCATAATGGGTAAATAATCAATCGGGGTATAAACGTTTGTGAGACACATAAAAAGGAATTTTTATTTGTAAAAATACATATTTTAAAAAGAAATAACTCATTTATTTGGAATAATTTTAATTTAAGTGACT
>JAVHPR010000006.1:0-1424 GCA_036170695.1 Bacteroidia bacterium | reverse complement strand
ACGGTAGGTTTTGAAATTTAAAACAACATCCCAATAAAATAAAGGAGTGCAGGAGTTTTTTTTTCAATTTTTTACTTTAGTCGTTTGATAGTGATAATTTTATATTCTTTTTTGTACCGAATTTTGTACCGTATTAAATTCTCAATCCGTCTTAAAATTCCATACTTGTCCGATGGTTTCACCACCTTTTCCGTCTTTAACCAAAACTTTCCAATAATAATTTGTTGAGGGAACTAAATTAGGCGTATTCAAGGTCTTGGTAGTTTGATTGTTTCCTATTTTGGTTGGTGGTGGGTTCACCGTTCCAAAAAATACATCAAAAGTAAGTACATCCGTTGCATCAACATCATTTGCATTCCATTCTAATGTGGCAGTTGTTGTTTGTACAATTGCATTTAAAACAGGTTTTACAAGCTCAGGTGAAAAAGGCACATGATTTGTTTCTCCTGTTCCTTCCGTGTAAAAATTAAATACTGTGGAATAACTGCTTGACAAACTTTTACTATCGGTTGCTTTTACCCTCCAATAATAAGCTATTCCTTTCTCTAAGGAAATAGTTTTTGTTGTTGAGGATTCATTCAGAGAATGTGCTACTTGAGTAAACTGATTGTCTTTTGCCACCTGTATTTGATAGGTAATAATATCTCCGTCAGGATCTGTCGCTGTATTCCACTGAAAACTAACGGAGTTATCAATACATAATTTACCATTAATTGGCGCTACCAATATTGGTGTTGTTGGAACTTTATTTTCAGCAGGTGGTATGGGTTTCAGATCATCTCCGCCACCGCCACAAGAACATAATACAATTCCAATTGTTGTGATATATAAAAACTTTTTCATGGTTATTTTTTTATGATTTTAACAGAAACAGGATTTTCTAAATATACTTTTGCATAATACACTACTGCAGGCATATTTTCAATGTTTAATTTAGCTTTACCATTAATCACTGAATACGTTTTAGATGATATGAGCTGACCAGTTGTTGTAAACAACTCAATTTTAACTTCTTTTAATGATAAAGGCAAGGCAATCTCAAAAATTCCATTTGTTGGATTAGGATAAACAGTAATTTCTTCAAATAAATCAATTGATTTTGAGAATATTCCTTCACATAAAACAGCTGTTTTAACTTCCACTAAATCTCCGTGTTTTACATCCAGCATAAATGATGGTGATAGGGTATTTAATACATTAATTCCATTTATAGAAACATTGTAAGGAGCCGTTCCTTTGTCAATAGTAATTGATGCTTTATTTGATGTTACACTTGACTTTCCTGAAACTGTTTTACCTGCTGATACTGTTATCGTAAAGCACTGTTCAAATGTTATTCCAGTAATTTTAATACAAACATTATATGAGCCTGGAGCCAAATTAGAAACCGATAAACTATTATTGGTAAAATTGTGATTGACACC
>JAVHPR010000005.1:0-1431 GCA_036170695.1 Bacteroidia bacterium | reverse complement strand
CCGGAAATCCTGGTTTTAAATTTGCAGTATGCAATACTCTTGCGGGGAAAATACTTTCAGTATTTTTTGATGGGCATGTTTTACGAATGTTGCTGCCACCGTGATATAGTGAAAACAAACGGCTTTTACACGCATGCCGATGGTGATGGATTTAGCTTTATTTTTTACCAGTACTGATTTTGCCCACTCAAATAAAGTCGAACACATTGCCATCAAATACATATACACGGTATTGGTGTCCATGTCGGGAAACGGCAGGTGGTGAAGGTTAAAATCCCCCAGCATGTACCGGTTTGAGTTCTCCGCATCGCCACGCCCGTTATAAAATTCAATCACTTCTTTTTCATCCTGCTCGTGATTGTTTGTAATAATGCCATGATACGTATACGCGCTGCCTGAAAGCAAATCAATCTGCCCGTCTTTTTTCTTTTTTCGTATTACTACAATACGATATTGTTTTTCACCCCCAAAGGGTGCGTACAAAATACTCGCCACCTCTTTTTTTTCATAGTTGATTTCTACTGTTTTCCAATGACTGATTTTACCGCAACATTCACGGATGTCTTCAAAATCCATCATCCTGATGTAAAAGAATTGCGCATTTATTTCTGCCTCTCTAATCACCTCTTCCTGATAGGAAGCCGCATCACCTCTGAAGTTTTTGATTCTGATGTTGTATTTTTTCAGGTTATCAAAACATCTTTGAAGTGTCTTTTGTTGCCCATAGCGTGCGGGGGTATTGCCATTGCGATTTTCGATGTGTACCGATATGCGCCCGATAAATGCCAGTCCCGGATGATACCCTTTACTATGTTTGTAGGTGTATTTAGCATCCTGCTTGTCATTTTCTACTATCACATTATCAAAGTCCAACGTGTAATCTGTGTAGGCAGGGCATAACTGTTTTGTTTTAACAGCAAGCGCTACAAGGATTTCATTCATGGCATTATTGTAGTTTAATTCATGAACAACCTCTGTGTCAGTTTGCACGGTGATGTTAGACGTTTTTAATTCCTGACAAACATATTCCACCGTATCGGGCGATGGAATTTTATTGAAAACTTGTTTTGAATATTTTTCTTTCAGTACCTCTAAGTCCGCTACAAAACTGCCCTGCGTGAGGACATTGCCAAACAACGAATACACCACATTGGAATAAGAATATTTTGCAAATACGCTGCGAAAACCTATTTGAGCGTCAAGGAATTTATCAAGCCCCATGCTGTTCATCGCTTGATAGATGAAATTTAATCCGCCATATGGCGTGATGTTCTTGGAGGATTGTGTAATTTTGTCCATTGGATTTCTTATTTAAGAGTTTGAAAATCCAAAGTTCACCTTTTGGGTGATACAAAAGAAACCCTAAAGCACTGTTTTTTAATGAATGAGCATATTTTAATTTTCCATCTTCATCTTTATATCTGATATTAA
>JAVHPR010000004.1:0-7382 GCA_036170695.1 Bacteroidia bacterium | reverse complement strand
CAAGGCAATGAAATTTTTGTGTTAGGAAGATTAACACCTTTTTTTGAAGATAAAACACCACCGTGACTAACGATTGCCTTTACCTCATCTTTACCGTTTGTTTCTACCACAGTCAATAATAACTTACCATCATCTATCAAAATTCTCTCACCAGCCTTTACATCTTTCGGAAACTGAGGGTAAGTAATATAAACCCGCTCTGCTGTCCCAATACATTCGTTTGTTGTGATGACAATTTCCTTTCCGGCAACCAATTCTACACTATTATTTTCAACTACCCCGATGCGTAGCTTAGGTCCCTGTAAATCAGCAAGTATCGCAGTGTGTGTCCCTAATTTTTTATTTGTTGCACGTATATTTTTTATCTGCTCCAAAACATTTTCATGCGAACCATGCGAAAAATTAATACGACAAACATCTGCCCCGGCTTTAACCATTTCTTCAATCACTTCAGCCGACGACGATGCCGGGCCAAGCGTTACTACAATTTTTGTTCTTTTCATTTTTTTTGTTTTTTTTAAAACCTCATCCTAAATCCTTCTCCTTGAAAAAGGAGAGGGACTTAATCCCCTCTCCTTTTTTAATGAGAGGGGCAAGGGGAGAGGTTATTGTTGTTTTTTGTTTTTTTAACCTCATCCTAAATCCTTCTACTTGAAAAAGGAGAAGGACTTAATCCCCTCTCCTTTTTTTAAGGAGAGGGGCAAGGGGAGAGATTATTGTTGTTTTTTTTAAAAAATCAAATTCTTTTTCGATTTTAACGCCGACACATCTAACAAAACAACTGCTTGTATAATATCAATTTCTTTTATTTTCCGAATCACCTCGTCAATTTTTTCTTCTTCCATCTCTCCTCTGATTACAAAAAAACAAGTCATTTGTTTGTGCTCAGGTATTAATATTCCATTTTCTGTTGACTCAGCCTCTATTTCCCCTTTACCAAACAATGTATTATCTTTCGATGCATACAATTTATTTTCACTCAAATTAGAAATAACAAAGTACTCCATAAATTCATCTGTGTTTTCATACTTAAACAATGAAAAAAAAGAAGGCGTACTTTGTTTTTTCGACTTGATTTCAAGTGATTCGATTTTTGTTAAATCAAGAGCCAATGCCTGGTTCAGCGCCCAACAAATACGGTAATCTTTTTCGTGGGAGGAAATTCCAATCAACACAAAATCGTAATCATATTCTATTTTAAGGGTATATTTTCCCAAGGTAAATTATTTTTGCAACTGTAAAATTATAAATCTAATGTGAAGAATGTGTTAAAGTATTGTAAATAAATGAAAATTAGATGAAAAACTCACATATTTTTTACCAAATGACAAATTAAACCCAATAAGGATTTGTTCAAAAAATAATAATCACCGGGCTACCCAACCTTTTAATTACATTATGCGTGTTAATGGTTAAGAGGAACTATTTTTTTTACTACTTTTATGGGTAATGAACATAGAACCTGAACTTATTACTGCTTGCATCAACCATGAGCGCAAGGCTGAATATGAGCTTTATAAGATAACTTACAGTTATCTTATGGGGGTTTGTTTCAGGTATACTAGTTCGAGGGAAGATGCGGAAGAAAAGGTGAATTTAGGTTTTTTGAAAATATTGAAGAACCTGGATAAATATAAGCCTGAAATACCTTTCAAAACGTGGACAAGGAGGGTGATGATTAATATTTTAATTGACGAATTCAGAAAAGAAAAAAAACACAAAGAAAATATTGAATATGTTGAGGAGTATTATGAAACACGCGATTATGCCGATCAGAATACTGCAATTTCGAAAATGAATGTGGAACAAATTCATGCTTTGATTATGAAACTTCCTCCTATGAGTCAAAAGGTGTTTAATCTTTATATTATTGATGGATTCAGCCATAAAGATATTGCAGAAATGTTAGGTATGTCGGAAGGCACCTCAAAATGGCATTTGAATTTTTCAAGAGGTAAGTTAAAAGATATGTTAGGAAATTTAGTTTCTCCTTTAAAGGCAATATAATGGAACAAGACGACAAATTCGATGATCTTATCCGCCAAAAATTCGCTGAAAATGAATTTATTTTCAACGAAGAAAACTGGGCAAAAGCGGAGAAAAAAATTGATACTGTAAGGAGATTAAGGAAAATCTACTTATGGACTTCAATTTTTATTGTCGGAATTTTTATTGGAATTGGCCTGATGCTTTTACTCAGTAGAGAAGGAAAAAATGAAAACACAAAAATTAATACGAAGCTGAATCCTAAAAAAGATAACCAGATTGAAATTTTAAGTTCCGTTAAATCTGATAACGAAAAAGCCTTATCGCCTGCAATTTCAAGTAAACAAGTGGTGAATACAGTTTCTCAAGTGGAGAAAGAAAACTCGCTTCCGCCTTCCACAGGAATTAAAAGCAATGATATATCAACTGAAAATCCTGATAAAGCAGAGCAATCAATTGCCAATAAAACTGTTGATCCCAACAAACAAATTATTAAAAATGGAATACAGGAACTTAAGCAGCCAGTAGGTGTGAAAGCGAAAAAGGCTGAAAATAGCGGTAAAACAGAAAAAAAACGAATACAAAATAATAAATCTCCTTTGCTAACTGAATTCGCTGAATCAGGTAAATCAGATGATAAATCTAAATCTAATGCAACAAAAGAACTGATAGTAAAAAATGAGCCTAAAATAAATTCTACTGTTATCGCTTCATCTCAATTGGAAACGAAATCGCAAATAAATAACGAAGAAGCGCCAATAACTCAAAACATTCCAGAAGAAAAAATAAAGAATGAAGTTCAAACTACTGCGCAAGTCGTAGATAAAAAAGAAGATACCAAAAGTAATTCTTTCAATAGCGTATCTCAAAAAAGTGAAAATAAAAATGCTAAACCTGAAGAATCTGTAAGTGTTCCGGACCAAACGAAAAAAACTGAAATAAAAGGGGATGCTGAAACTACTCCCGAATTGCCGGTTGAAACACAAAAATTAGTGAGTGACAGCGCAAAATTAACATCTGATTCTTCGATTGTTAGCAAGCAAAACATTTTAACGCCGCCACCTCCTATACCTAGTGGCTTGGCAAGTGCCACTTTCTTTTCCATTGACGCAGGAACAAATCTTGAAATTGGATGGAAGTATGAAGATGCAACAGAAGCAGGAGGGTTTAATCCTGTTTTAGGCCTAGGAATTACCCATTATTTCAATCAAAAATGGTCATTTAATTCAGGAGTTCAATATGGAAGCATTGGCTATTTGAAAGCAAGTAAAAAATCCTTTTCCGATGTAACGTATGGTTTTGGCTCTACTACTATTGATACAATTATTGATACCAGATTTTTGCATTATGCTGTAGCGCCTTTATTATTCCAATATTCCTTTAATGATAAAAACACGATCAGTTTTGGAGGGTCTATCTCTTACCTTTTGAATTCGAAAAGCAAGCTTAGTATAAAAACCACAACTGTTACTGCAGTAACAATCGATTCAAACGAAGTAAACTCTTCGGAAAAATCAGAAACAGGATATTATGCAAATGCTTTTAACAATTGGGATGCTTCACTGGCATTTGGTTATCGAAGAAGAATATCTCAAAAATTCAATGTTTCTGCCATTGCAAATTTCGGATTGCTGGATATAAAAAACAATTCATTCTTTTCACGTGAAGTATTTGAAAGGAATATTGGTATGAAAATAACGCTTACATATAATTTATTTGATTTTTAAACTGGTAATGCGAATCACTGGTAAAAATATTTTTTGCGTGCATAGGTCATACTGAGCCTGTCGAAGTATTTGGGTTTGCCATCGCTCCCCCTTCGACAGGCTCAGGGTGACAACTCATGATTTGAGAAAGCCAACCTTTGATTCACATTGATATTCATTCTAACATAATTATGAAACATTTATTTTTTTTATTTGCTTTAGTTTTTATTTGTTTAATGGGATGCAAAAAGGATTACCCTGTTTCTTCCAATGAAACACCTGTGTTTTATTTTAACGGAACCGTTAATGGTACACCGGTAAATGTAAATGCCGGTGTAAATAATTATTTTATGTATTCCTCTTACGCCCAGGATTCCAACTATGTTTATAACTTCCTGGGTGAATTGAAACAAACTAATTGTACCGATTGCAGAAACAAAATTAAATTTCAGATTAATAATTATACGACTTCTTCGCTAAATGGGCCTGTCCAAATTGACACCTCTCTAATTCCTTCCTATTATTCAATGCATGGGGCTTACTCTGTTTTGGTTGGCTCAGCAACGGAATATGAAGTATCTTTTAACCAAGTTGGCGACAGCGCAGCCATCAGTGGATATACCTGGGATTTTGGTGATGGAATCACAGAAACAGGCTCTTTTAATCCAACACATTTATACACGCATCCGGGTTATTACAACGCATGCTTAACTATTACTGATAGCTTGGGCTGTTCAAGCAGTATTTGCAAGCAAATTAAAGTAGCTGTACCTGATGCTGAATGTGATATTAGTATCATAGATTCATCACCTTCAGGAAATACATTTACATTTTCATCCTCCGGGAGTGGAACTCCTAACACTTGTTTATGGGATTTTGGAGATAATACCACTTCTGGTTCAAGTACAGTTACACATACTTATTTGAATCCGGGAACTTACAAAGTAAGTTTACAAACAATCGATAATGGTAATTGTTTATCAAATACCTGTAAAAATGTATCCACTCAGGGTTTTACAGGATGCCTCGCAAATTTTAATTTTTCTGTTCTTACTAATCAATATCCTAATCCGCTTTCGCTCTCGAATGTTACAATAACATGGACAGACAATTCAGGAATTACCTATTCATCAAATACCATTACGCAACCTAATGATAGTTTCTTTCAGATTATTTCGGTGGAAAACTATTTAAATAACGAAAATAATCAGCCAACAAAAAAATTGCACGTAAAATTAAAATGCACCTTAACAGACGGTATCAATACTATTCAAATTACCGATGGGGATGCTGTTATTGCTGTATCGTACTGATAATGTAAATCAAGTTTGGATTTTCTCAAATCGTGTGTTGTCCCCCCTTTGGCTTACCCAAGTTGCAGGATAATCAGCCCACATACTTCCCTTCGACTCCGCTCAGGGCAGGCTCGCTCTGTATGACCTATGCACACAATATTCTAGCCTTGATTGGCATTGAAAATGCCTTGGCTAAATACTTTTTTCAAACTAGTGTCATGTCAATCGTGAAATATCCTAAAGTCATGCTGAACTTGTTTCAGCATCCATAAGATTCCGAAACAAGTTCGGAATGACCAGCAATGCGACAAAACAAACTTGACTTGACACTAGAGCGAAAATAGCTCAATAATTAATTTCCAAACTTAAAACCTAAACTTCCTCCGGCAGAACGTTTGTTTTCAATTTGAAATTCAAGAACATCATTTAAAATTAATGTTTCCAAATGTTTTTGAGTACGCTCAGTTGCTTCAATTTCTGATAAGCGTAAATTTTGATGTTTAATTGCTTCGGCAACAACCTGACGGACAGTACGTGCATTACCAAAATGCTTATCACGATTGTTATACAAATGGTTAAAATATTTTTTCAGATGCTCACCTGATTCAGTATCTGGCGTAATTTTTTCTTTCGCTAATATTGAAAGTGCAATAGAAAACATTTCATCCGGCGAATAATCATTAAAAATAAAAGTCCTGTCAAAACGTGATTTTAAACCCGGATTTGATTCGACAAACTCAAACATATTATCCGGGTAACCTGCAACAATAACACCAAACTGCCCCCTCAAATCTTCCATACGTTTTAATAATATTTGTATTGCCTCCTGTCCAAAGTCATTACTCCCGGACCTGTTTGATAATGCATATGCTTCATCAATAAACAAAATTCCGCCTAAAGCGGCGTCAATTTTTTCTCCTGTTTTTATAGCCGTTTGTCCAACAAATCCAGCTATCAAAGCCTCTCTGTCCACTTCAATTATGTGTCCCCGTTCCAGTAATCCCAAGCCTTTATAAATTTTTGAGATAATACGTGCGACAGTGGTCTTGCCTGTTCCCGGATTACCTGTAAATATACTATGTAACGAAAATTTATTGAGTACATCACGCCCGGTTTCCTTATAAAACCTCACTAATTTAACCAACTCATATATTTCTTCCTTAACATTACTCATCCCGGTAAGGACATTCAGCTCAGCTAATCCTTCTTTTAATATTTTCTCGTCAACATTCAATTTTAATTTCTTTTTATTGTGTCCTTCGGCTACTTTTTCAATGTCAGCAAATTCAATCGTTGAAAGTATTTCGTTTGATAGTTCCGCAACATTGTCATTATTCATAAGGCGCAAACCAAGGTTCATTTTTGCTTCATCAATTACAGAATACACGTAACGCGCATTGCCAAACGATTTATCACGATTCCTATATGCATTTACAAGCATTTCTTCTAAAAAGTTTTTTGCTTCGCTTGTGAGTGTTACACCTTTTTTCTTGCTTGCCAATTCGGCAATTAAAATCATTTCTTCAGGTAAATAATCCTCAAAATGAAAATAATGATTAAAGCGCGATTTCAAACCGGGATTAGCATCAACAAAATGTTGCATTTCCTTTGGATAGCCGGCACACATGATAGCTATATCATCAGTACCATCCGACATTTCTTTAATTAATATTTCAAGTACTTCATATCCAAAATCGATGGAATCTTCTTTTGTTCTGGTCAATGAATAAGCTTCATCAATAAATAAAATCCCACCTTTTGCTTCTTCAATTATCTTTTTAACTTTAGGAGCTGTTTGTCCAATATATTGCCCAACCAAATCAGCGCGGTCAACTTCCTTTACATGCCCTTTTGATAGGAGCCCCATTTTTTTATAAATCCGTCCAAGCATATTAACAACGGTGGTTTTTCCTGTTCCGGGATTGCCTGTAAAAACACTATGCAGACTTAATTTCCCGGTATCTTCAAAACCTTTCTCTTTCCGGAGTTTAATAAAATTGATATAATTGATATGATTACGAACGTTTTTTTTCACCTCATCCAAACCAATTAATTCATCTAATTTAACAAGCAATTGATCAATTGTTTCTTCGTTCAAAGGGTCGGATGAAACTGAGGAATTTGAATGGGCCTGTTCTGCAATAGTGAAAGGCTGTACAACACCCTCTCCATCTGTTTCTCCCATCTCGAAAGGAACAAGAGCCACGAGAGTATCCATAAAAACAATCTCTATGGTATATTTATCATCTTTCCAGGTTCCCGAAAATTCACTACCCCAGCCTACATCAAAAGTATAAAGCAAATTTTGTTTGTCTTTTTCTATATAACCCGTTCGCATTGTTTGTCCTTTGGGCTGTCCCGCATCGTCATAAAAATTGAAGAAAAATTCATAATT
>JAVHPR010000003.1:0-7431 GCA_036170695.1 Bacteroidia bacterium | reverse complement strand
AACAAGTTCGGAATGACCAACAATGCGACAAAACAAACTTGACTTGACACTAATTAAACCTCAAATTGGAGTTTTTTATTTTTGCAAAACTTTTTTATTGGAGTGAACTACAACCTTCTTGATAGGAAGCAAAGCTTTTTTGATAATCTTTTTGGGTGTAACTACTTTTTTTTCTGGAATAGATTTAATAATTTTTAAAAACTTTTTTGCTACCATTTTTGAAGCCTCATGAGTTGTCTTACTAATTTCAGAGGTCGCTTCAGTATTTTGCTTATTCAGTACTTCTTCAAGAGCTTTAACTAAGATAAGTTCAAGTTCTTTGCGTAATTCTTTTTTGCTCATTATATTTATTATTAATTTTTAAACATCAATCTTATCTAAAAAGATTCCTTGTGATCTTCGTGAAAAACTTCGTGTCCTTTGTGGTTATATTTCTACCAAACGCTTACAAACATTTATTCAAGTGTTAAGTTAAATTTACTTTGACGGATAATAAGTCATTCCGACCGCAGTGGAGGAATCTTTTTCATTTAATAAAGATGTCTCGGCAGACCTCGACATGACATTGCGTTATTTTATCATTAAACTTAACACTAGAAATAACCCTAAACAGTTTACAATATTAATGGTTAAATGCTTAAAATACAGGCACAATGATATATTTAACAATTATTTAACACTATTTTTTTCGATGTGGTTTTTTGGGAAGTCATAAAGAACAAGTTCGCCAAGTGTGTTATTGAAGCTTTTCCAATCTACATTATCTTCTGATTGCCTGACACCAATAATGCAACAAGTGGGCATATTCTGCGTAAATGCTGATGTCAGGGTATTTGCCAAATTTGAAATTATCGGGTTGTGACCGAATAGCATAATGCTTTTATGCCGATTATCGATAGCAGCAATACTTGAGATATAATGATTTACTCCTGTCCCATAAAGGTTTGCATTAATATGAATATCAGAACAATTCAAATTGAAATTCCTGCAAAATATAAGTGCGGTCGAAATAGCTCTAACAGCCGGACTTGTAATAATTAAATCCGGTATCAGTTTCTTTTCCTTCAACAAAGTACTCATAAAATGTGCATCCCGATAGCCACGCATATTCAGAGGTCTGTCGATATCAGAAAGGTCTTCACCCTCCCAATCTGATTTAGCATGTCTAACAAGGTATAATGTTTTCATTTTGAATACTATTAATAAATTATTATTTCACAACAACTAATGCATTATTCCTTTTTTAAATCGGAAATCGTTTGCAATGGATTAACCGTTGAGAATATTGCATTGCCAGCTACCAGTGCATTTGCCCCTCTATCTATCAGTTTTTTATAATTAATAATATCAACTCCACCATCAATTTCAATCAAAGCCTTGGATTTGGAGGAACGTATCATTTCAGTCAGCGTACTTATTTTATAATATGTATTTTCAATAAATTTTTGTCCGCCAAAGCCAGGATTTACGCTCATCACACAAACTAAATCAATATCGAAAATTATTTCAGTTAATAAATTTACAGGAGTATGAGGATTGATTGCCACTCCGGCTTTCATTCCAAGAGCTTTTATGGCTTGAATAGTGCGATGCAAATGCGGACAAGCTTCTAAATGAACAGATAATATATCGGCTCCGGCATCTTTAAAATTTTGCAGGTAGCGATCAGGATCCATAATCATCAAATGCACATCCAAAGGCTTTTTTGCATGTTTTTTTATTGCTTTAATTACCGGGAAACCGATTGAAATATTTGGAACAAACATTCCATCCATAATATCAACATGAAACCAGTCTGCTTCACTGTCGTTTATCATTTCAATATCACGTTGTAAATTGGCAAAATCAGCTGACAATAAAGAGGGTGCAATTATATGGCTCATGGAGTTTTGATTTGATTGTACTTGGTTTATTTTGACGCCAAAAGTACAAAAAAAAAGCGGAAAAGATTGAGTCTTTTCCGCTTTAAACAATTAAAACAATAAAACAATTTTTCAATTTATAAGTATCATTCGTTCGTTTTTATAAAACTTCTTGTAATGCTTTTATTTTTGTTGTCCATGGCTCTGATAAAATAAATCCCGTTCTGTAATTCTGAAATGTCGGATGTTGTATGCCCGTTTAAATATGTTGTGCTTATTGTTTTCATTTTTTCGCCAATACTATTGTAAAAAAACACGTTCACTTGATTTGAATTGGCACTGCCAAGTTTTATTGAAATAGTATTTGTTGCAGGATTTGGAAAAATTAAAATAAATAAGTCCTTTAATTCACTTGTAATTCCTGTACATAAACTTACACTTACCGCTTGACTATCTGCTACCAAGCAACTATTTGTATCTGAATAAATATACGATACTGTAAATGTTCCGACTCCAGAAACTGCCGGATCGAAATTAGAACCGCTTACTCCTGTCCCAGAAAAAACACCTCCTGATGGATTACCTGATAAAGTTATAGTTGAGTCATAAACACATAATGGGTTTGTTACAGATGTAAAAGTAACATTAGGTAATGAATGTACAGTTAGCATTCCAGCTGAAGGAGCAGATACCTGACAAATACTACTATCGGGAAGTATGCTCCCCAGGAGTAATGCCGGAATTGCCACTATATCCTGAGTATATGTATATTGTATAACCGAATTAGCAGTCGTAATTACTGTTCCATCGCCAAAGTCCCAGGTATAGGATATAGCAGTTGCACATACAGCAGTATAGGTAACTGTAAGCGGCAGACAACCAACTGATGGTGTAAAGGAGAATGTCCCTGCTGGTCCCGGCACAATAACGTTGTTGGTAGCCGTATCGGTAAATCCTGCACTATCGATTACGATCAGCGAAACAGCATACGTTCCAGGAACTGTATAAGGATGAGACGGATTTTGCTGAATAGCAGAATTTCCATCTCCAAAATTCCAGTTCCATCCCATAGGGGCTGGTACAATTGACTGATCAATAAATTGCATATTTGTAATACCGCATCCAATAAGTGAAACGGAATCTGTAAAAGCTGCCACTGGTAATTGTTTAGAGTTCGCGAAACTGTCGTCACCACCAGAAGGACTTAGATAATAGCTTGTCGCAAACAAATGAATTGTAGTAAGCGTTAAAAGAACGATTAGAAGTTGTTTCATTTGTTTACTGGAATTTAATGATTCCCAATTATTTTTAGACAACTTAACAATTTATAATTTGAGTTTTAATCCCCCTAGCCCCCTTTTCAAGGGGGAATCAAAAAAAATCTCGAGTTTACCCTAAATATGTTTTTAAAATTTTACTACGGGATGTTTGTTTTAATCTCCGAATAGCTTTTTCTTTTATTTGTCGGACACGCTCCCGTGTAAGACCAATTTTTTCGCCAATTTCCTCCAATGTCATAGCATGCTCTCCACTTAAACCGAAATAAAATCTCACCACATCAGCTTCACGGGCAGTAAGGGTATGTAATGCACGTTCAATTTCTCTGCGAAGCGATTCATGCAGTAATCCACACTCCGGACTCGGACTATCCTCCGATTCCATTACATCATACATGCTACCGGCATTTTCATCTCCAGAAGTTAAAGGTGCATCCATGGAAACATGACGCCCGGTAATTTTCATAGATTCTTTCACTTCAATTTCTGTAATTTCCAAAAGTCCGGCAATTTCTTCAGGACTGGGCTCACGTTCAAACTCCTGCTCTAATTTGGAAAACGTTTTATTAATCTTATTGATGGAACCAATCTTATTCAAAGGTAAACGCACAATTCGGGATTGTTCTGCCAAAGCTTGTAGAATAGATTGACGAATCCACCATACGGCATATGAAATAAATTTAAAACCACGTGTTTCATCAAACCGTTGACCGGCTTTAATTAAACCCAAGTTTCCTTCATTGATTAAATCTGGTAGGCTAAGTCCCTGATTTTGGTATTGTTTAGATACAGAAACCACAAAACGTAAATTGGCTTTCGTTAATTTTTCAAGCGCTGCATGATCACCGCCCCGTATTTTCCGGGCTAATTCTACTTCTTCATCAGCAGTAATCAAATCGACCTTTCCGATTTCCTGTAAATATTTGTCGAGTGATGCTGTTTCGCGGTTAGTAACCTGCTTGGAAATTTTTAGTTGCCTCATAAAGATATTTTTTTATAAATACTATACGGTTGTGTACTACGCTACGGTTTTCAAAATGTTTCAAATATAGCTTTTTTTTACGATAAACCTTATTTTTTTGCCGATGAATTTATTATTCATAAACTAACGTCCTGAAAAGGGTTTATCAATTGAAAATGAGGTATATCGAAACTAAAATTGCTCCAAAATTAATTTGAAACTTTTTACGTGCAAATCATAAACGTTCTTTTGGAATCTTAATGAAAACAAGGGAAATTGACCTTTAGCATCATTCATTTAAAATAGAATGTTTTTTAATGAGTGAAGAGGTCACGAAACGAAATGAAATAAAATTTCCAGATGGAGAAGTAAAAGTATTAGTTTTCCGAGCTAAGCTCGAAATTATTCATTGAAAAATTCAAATTCATAAAAATATAAGAAATGATGAAACAGAGCCGTTCTTCACTCAATGACATAATAATTTATAGGCTTTTTTGAAACGAAAATTAAATTTTACATCATTATACCAATAGCATTCCTCCATCAACAATCATTGTTGATCCTGTCATATATGAAGAAGCGTCACTTGCCAGGAATAACACTGCATTAGCGATATCCTCAGGCTCACCCATACGCTGCAACGGAAGAGTTTTTATAAACTGTTCCGTCTGTTTTTGCAATGCTTCTTCCTGTTCTTTCGTAACATTATCGCCCATTATTTTTTTTATTCCCGGCGTATTTATTCCTCCGGGCGCAATGTCATTAACAGTAATCCCATATTTTGCTACCTCTTTAGCCATAGATCTGGTAAGCATTCTTACACCGCCTTTCGAAGAATCATATTGCGAAAGATTGCCGGTAGGTTTAATTGCACCAATCGAAGAAATATTAATTATTCTACCTGCATGTTTTTTATCGATCATTACATTCACGACAGCTTTGGATAAAAAAGCAACAGCTTTGAGATTTACATCCATTGTTTTATCCCATAATCCCTCAGTCATTTGAATAAATGGGATATAACTATATATACCTGCATTGTTAACTAAAATATGAATGTCGCCAAAATCTTTTATCGCTTTGTCAACTATTCTTGAAATATGATTTGTGTCGCTTAAGTCAATTTGTATATAACTCACTTTCCCTCCGATTTGTTTGAGTTCGTTCAATGTGTTTTCAGCTTCTTTTAGTGAAACTAAATCAGCAATAAGAATGCTAGCGCCAGCTTCTGCCAATCGAATTGCAATTCCTTTGCCAATACCCATTACAGCACCTGTAATGACAACTACTTCCCCTGTAAGGTCAAACAGATCTGAGATGGTGTCTTTCATTTTTTTTGATAATAAAATGTCAAATACTGAAACAATAAAATCTCATACTTCCTCAATTAATAAAATCTTCAAATCATGATAAGCACTTTTAATTCAATCGCATAAACTAATCAATATCTCTTCAATCATTGAGTTACAAATCTAAAACAATCATAAAGTTCTATCAATGATTCGCATCAAACGAAGATGTGAGAATTTTCATTCAGCATTTTACATCGCTGAATAATATTGCCGCCCCTTTATTGCCGCAGCTTGTCAATAGTAACTGATTTTTTACTACTTTCGTGTATTGGCTGAATTGCAGGACGATTTTTAAGAATTTGATTGCTGAAATTATTTGTTATTGATTGTTTTTATAGTCAGATCAAAATTGCAAAATTGTTAAATTAATATATCTTTGTCCCCTGAATATGATGCAGCCCCGAATCATTTTAGATAGTAAACACTTTGAAATAACCGTTACCCGGCTTTGCTATCAATTAATTGAAGTTCACAACGATTTTTCTGATACCGTGATTATTGGACTTCAGCCGCGAGGAACCTTTCTAGCTTACCGCATTCAAAAAAAACTTACCGAAATTTTAAAGAAAAAAGATATTAAATGCGGAAGTCTTGATATTACTTTTTACCGCGATGATTTCCGACAGAAAGAATTAGTCCCTAATGCCACCGAAATAGATTTTATTATTGAAAATAAGAATGTTATTTTAGTGGACGATGTATTATTTACTGGTCGTACCATTCGTGCCGGATTAGATGCTATGCTCGCCTTTGGCAGACCAAAAGATGTAGAATTATTGGTATTGATAGACCGCAGACTGAGCCGGCACTTGCCTATACAAGCAAAATATGTCGGTAAAACAATTGACTCGATAGCATCTGAAAAAGTAAAAGTAGAATGGAAAGAGACGGAAGGTGCAGATAAGGTTACGTTAATGAATTGTTGACCTCTCCCCTTAATCCCCTCTCCAAAGGAGAGGGGGCTACAGGTGAGTTAATTGTTTAATTGCCTACTGTTAAATTGATAAATTGTTAAAATGACTAAACTTAGCACAAAACACTTACTTGGAATAAAAGATATAACTGCTGATGATATTAATTTAATATTAAGCACCGCTGAAAGTTTTAAAGAAGTCATCAATCGCCCTATAAAAAAAGTTCCTTCCCTGCGTGATATTACCATTGCAAATCTATTTTTCGAAAATTCAACCCGCACCAAACTTTCATTTGAATTGGCTGAAAAGCGCCTCAGCGCAGATGTAGTCAATTTTTCATCCTCTTCATCTTCTGTAAAAAAGGGAGAAACATTAATTGATACGGTTAATAATATTTTGGCGATGAAAGTGGATATGGTGGTAATGCGCCATCCAAATCCGGGAGCTGCATTGTTTTTATCAAAACATGTGAATGCGAAAATTATTAATGCCGGCGATGGTGCTCACGAACATCCTACACAAGCATTACTTGATGCTTTTTCAATTAAAGAAAAGTTGGGCAGTATCAAAGGGAAAAAAATAGCCATTGTGGGAGATATCCTTCACTCACGTGTTGCGCTTTCAAACATTTTCTGCCTGCAAAAACTAGGAGCCGAAGTGATGGTATGCGGTCCTACTACACTAATGCCAAAATATATCATTGACCTTGGTGTTAAAGTAGAACATAATTTACATAAAGCCCTTGAATGGTGCGACGTAGCCAACATGCTACGCATACAATTAGAGCGACAAGATATTAAGTATTTTCCATCCTTGCGGGAATATACAATGCTCTTTGGTTTAAATAAAGAATTGCTGGATTCACTTACAAAAAAAATAGTGGTTATGCATCCTGGCCCAATAAATCGTGGAGTTGAAATTACCAGCGATGTTGCTGATAGTGCACAAAGCATCATTCTCGAACAAGTTGAAAACGGAGTAGCAGTGCGTATGGCTGTTCTTTTTTTGCTTGCTGGCAGGAATTGGAGAATTCGTACATTCTTAGAAATTCGTAATTCGTTGCAA
>JAVHPR010000002.1:0-7474 GCA_036170695.1 Bacteroidia bacterium | reverse complement strand
TGTATTTTTCTTTCCATATAAATAAATAAAAAACACCCAAATTAGCTAAAACACACAAGGAAATAATTGAAGTATATGCCTGCCCCAACTTAAGGAAATTTATAAAACTCCTAATATCCATAAATCTGTAATTGATTAAATAATAGCCAACAAATACAATGAACGGAGCAAATAAGCCAAGGATGGTGCCTATCCAGCCTTTATCAAAATCAATATTTTTCATATTAACGGTTACTGGTTACTGGTTACTGGTTACAAATATCTAATGTTTACTAATTTACCAATCTGTGTATAAAATTGTTATTTGTTATTGAATTGTTTAATTATTCCCTTTTGCTAATTGTTTATTGCTGATTGAACCCTCCCCTCTTCCCTCTTCCCTCTTCCCTCTTCCCTATTCCCTATTCCCTATTTCAATTTCCATTTTTTTATTTCAGTAATTGCTTTGTGAGCGGTCATATCAAACTGAGTAGGGACAATGGACACATAACCATTTTCCAATGCCCAAATATCAGTATCTTTTTCTTTGACCTCAATATTCTCAAATTTGCCTGTCAGCCAATAATATGGCAGACCGCTTGGATCGTGCCGTTCATCAAATTGTTCTATCCAATTTGCTTTTGCCTGACGACAAATTTTTATTCCTTTTATTAACTCTGATTTTAATTTAGGAATATTCACATTCAAACAAACACCTTCAGGCAAACCATTCTTTAACACTTTTTCCGCAATAGTTTTCACAATTTTTTTTGAAGCTGTAAAATCAGCATTAATAGTATAATCCGACAATGAAAATCCAATGGACGGAATGCCTTCAATTGCCCCTTCAACGGCAGCCGACATGGTACCCGAATAAATTACATTGATTGACATATTAGTACCATGATTAATACCAGAAACACATAAGTCAGGTTTACGATGCATTATTTTATTTACAGCAAACTTCACGCAATCAACAGGTGTTCCAGAGCAACTGAATTCATCTTTTACATCATATAATTTTATTTTATTAATTCGTAACGTAGAATTGATGGTAATAGCATGCCCCATACCGGATTGTGCTTTATCCGGTGCAACAATAACTACGTCACCTAATGTTTTCATTACTTCTATTAGCGCAACAATTCCAGGAGCTGTAACTCCATCATCGTTAGTTACTAATATGAGGGGCTTATTGGTTTTCATAAGGACAATATTACTCAATAATAATTCGCCGAAATAGACGGGGCAGGAAAGAGATTCACAGTTGATTGTTGATAATTAGCGGTTGAAGGAATTTTTGAGCTTAATTTCTGATAAATCCTTTTTCTATAATTCTTATTTCAGAGGCGTTGTGATACCCATTAACAGGTTAAATAACTTCTCATCAGTTATCAAACACCCGTTTTGCAACAATTCAAATACCTCTATTCCTCTCTCCTGAATATAAACTTTTTCTGTTTTAATTACGTTCACTGCCCCGGCATTATTTAGTGTCCATTGAGTAAATACATCAGGAGACGTTAAATCTAAAGGACTATTTTCTTTTACACGCAAACCTACTAATCGGATTTTATCATCCAAACAATTAAAAATATTTAACGTTTTTTCATCACGGTATTCAAGAAACTTAATTTTACTCAAGACTTTCTCATACACCACATCACTGAATACCATAATTAATTCCTCAGCCTTTTCTAATTCATTTTTTTTCATCTTTTCCCAATCCAAACCGGTAATTTGGATGGATGATAAAAAGTTAATGAACTCGGGTTCAAATGCTTGTAACTCATCATTGCTAAGACGTTTAAATTTAGAACTTTTCCAACTTCCCGGTGGAGGGGCGTTTTCTGTATCGTGATTATTATTCTCCATAAACATAATTGGTTTATCCAACAAAAATACTGTAATTCGCAGTAGTAAATTATTAAGTAACTAAAAATTATTTTCTCAAATCAGCGAGGAGACAGGAGGCACAAATGAACATCAATCACACAGTAACAGAACGGTTTTTAAAGTACGTAAAAATTGATACGCAAAGCGATAATGAATCGACAACCTGTCCTTCCACAGAAAAGCAAAAAGATTTAGGAAATGTTTTGGTACAGGAGCTTTTGGCAATTGGCATCAATGATGCTCACATGGATGAACACGGCTATATTTACGCTACTATACCGGGTAATTCCACTAAAAAAATTCCTGTGATTTGTTTTTGCTCACACATGGATACTTCGCCGGATTGTTCCGGAAAAGATGTTAATCCACAGTTGCATAAAGCGTATGATGGGAAAGATATAATTCTGCCAAATGATAAAACACAAATCCTGAAAGTTACAGACCACCCCTCCTTATTGAAACAAATAGGTAACGATATTATAACTTCAGATGGCACTACACTGCTTGGCGCAGATAATAAAGCGGGTATTGCTGAAATTATGGATGCGGCCAACTATTTTATGCAACATCCTGAAGTAAAACATGGAACAATAAAAATATTATTTACGCCGGATGAAGAAATTGGCAGAGGGGCGGATAAAGTAAATATAAAAAAATTAGCCGCTGATTATGCCTATACTATTGATGGCGAAGAACTCGGGCATATTGAGAACGAAACCTTTTCGGCTGACATGGTTACCATTAAAATTCATGGAGTAAGTACGCACCCTGGTTTTGCAAAAAATAAAATGGAAAGTGCCATTAAAATTGCCTGCGAAATTGTAGCCTCCTTGCCAAAAGATAAAATGAGTCCTGAAAGCACTGAAAAAAAGCAAGCTTTTGTTCATCCAATAAATATTTCAGGAGCCATTGAAGAATCATCACTTCAAATCATTATTCGTTCATTTGATGAGGTTGAGTTAAAAACACAAGAAGATTTTTTAAAAAATTTGACGGAAAATATCATCAAAAAATATCCAAATTCAAGTTATGATTTTGTTGTTAAAGAACAATACCGTAATATGAAACAAGTGTTGGATAAAAATCCTGCAATTGTAAATAATGCAATGGAAGCAATTCGCAGAACTGGTGTAGAACCCATATTGTCAAGTATCAGAGGCGGAACAGATGGATCGCGTTTTTCATATATGGGTTTGCCCTGCCCTAATATTTTTGCAGGAGAACATGCCTTTCATTCTAAACAGGAATGGATTTCCATTCAGGATATGCAAAAAGCTGTTGAAACAATTGTGAATATTTGTTTGATTTGGGAAGAGCAAAGTTAAGATTCTACGTTTTTTGAAATATCCCTCCCTACTTATTTCATTCACCAATGCAAAAAACAAAAAAACTGAATAAAGTCATTGCATATTACAATAATATTTTTACTTTTACCCGCTTTTTAAAAAATCGTCCCATTTAAAATGGCGATATAAAAAAATATTCTTTTTTAATAATAAAAAAACTATCAAAATGAAAAAACTATTACTAAACTTTACTGGAATTGCTTTATCAACATGCATTACTGCAACCCTTTTCGCTCAATCAACACCGGGTACTCTCACTTTTAGCTATACACAGGCAGCTCCTTCAATTATTGCAACTCAAAACGTATATGGAATCTGGATTGAAGACAATGCAGGGACATTTATTAAAACCAAGGTTCGTTTTGTAGGTAGTGGAACAGATGACCATTTACCAACCTGGATGAGCAAATCATCCGGTGGCGCTGCTTCAACTGCAACCGCTGCATCATGCAGTGTTGTTGATGCCACAACAGGTGCAACAAGATCGTCCTCTACCACGCCAACGGCTTTTGGCGCGAAGACAATTACCTGGAATGGAACTGATGTAAGTGGAGCTGTTGTGGCTGACGGAACCTATAAAATCTGGATTGAAAGTGCAATCAGCTATCCTCAGCCTTCCGCTAACACTCATTCGTATATAACCAGTTTTTCATTTTCAAAATCAACATCTACAGTTAATTTAACTCCCGCTGGTGATGCTAATTTTAGCACGATCACTATCAACTGGGTACCTTCAACTACCACTGGTATTGAAAACAGTTCGGAAAATCAGGGAATAAGTGTTTTCCCGAATCCAACCAATGGCCTACTTAATATTACCTATGCAAAAGCAAACACTATTGAAGTGATAAATACTTTAGGGATTGTTGTTTATCAGGAAAAAACAGAGGATTCAAGTGCAGGAACCAAAAGTATTGACCTTTCAAATTTTGCTAATGGAATTTATTTGATCAGTGTTTCTAATGAAATAGGCTCTTCGAAAAGTAGAATAATCCTGAATAAATAATTGAAGGTAATTAATACCGTACAATTCTTATAAAGGAATTGTTTGAATGGAAAATATATTTCCAGAAAAACGTCCCATAACTATTCGGGACGTTTTTTTATAGCTGATTCACAAACAAAATAAGATTGTTAAAATCTGAAACAATAAAAATAAATTACACTTTTTGAATTAACATATTATTTTAATTGAATTTACACAAATCGGAAAACTTCAACCATCCACCGTTGATTTTATTTCCTGCAACGAATTCCCAGCCGATTGACATTTTTAGGTTCTTAGCTTTACGGCTTAAATACCTGAGTAAGGATGGCAGAAGCAAAAAAATGCTCTTTAAATAATTACACAGATACAGTTAAACTAATATTTTAAATAATTAAACACGTTCAACCATGAAAAAACTATTACTAAATTTTACAGGAATTGCTTTATCAACATGCTATACAGCAACCCTTTTCGCTCAGTCAACACCCGGAACTCTTACTTTTACCTATACACAAACAGCCCCCTCTGTTTTGGCAACTAAAAACGTGTTAGCCGTTTGGATAGAAAATAATGCAGGAACATTTATTAAAACTAAGGATCGTTTTGTAGGAGGTGGAACAGATGACCATTTACCAACATGGATGAGCAAGTCATCCGGTGGAGTTGCTGCAAATGCTTCAGCTGCATCTTGTAGTGTTGTTGATGCCACAACAGGTGCAACAAGAACATCCTCTACTACACCAACGGCTTTTGGTGCGAAGACAATTATCTGGAATGGAACTGATGTAAGTGGAACTGTTGTAGCTGACGGAACCTATAAAATCTGGATTGAAAGTGCAATTAAGTCTCCAGAACCTTCAAATGGCGCACATTCGTTTATAACTAGTTTTTCCTTTTCAAAATCAACATCTACTGTTAATTTAACTCCTGCCGGAGATGCTAATTTTAGCGCGATAACTATCAACTGGGTGCCTGCAACTACCACTGGTGTTGAAAACAATTCGGGGAATCCAGAAATAAGTGTTTTCCCGAATCCAACCAATGGCATACTTAACATTACATACGCTAAAGCAAGCACTATTGAAGTGATAGATATTTTAGGCGTTGTTGTTTATAAAGAAAAAACAGAGGGTTCAAGTGCGGGAACTAAAATTATTGATCTTTCAAATTTTGCTAATGGGATTTATTTTGTCAATGTTTCCAATGAAATGGGGGCTTCTCAAAATAGAATAATTCTGAATAAATAATTGATCGTAATTCAATGTCGTTTTTAAAAATTATTTTCTAATGTATGTTGTCTGCCCAGAGTCTTCGACAAGCTCAGACTGACAGCGCTGTAGTCATATTGAGCTTGTCGAAATATGTGCGATGGTTTCTTAACTAAACAAAATTGGATTGTAATTACTAAAATGCAATTCATATTTTTGAATCATTGTGAATAATATAATTCCTGAAAAACGTCCTGTAATTCATTCAGGACGTTTTTTTGTTTTAATCAGACCTTCAAAACAAAATTCAGAGCAAGGTTATTAAAATCTGAAGCGATTGTATTCAAGCTTGTAGTATATTTGTTTCATGCAAAAGGCTTTGTTATCATTTATCCATAAAGAAAATTTATTTTTATCATCCGATAGAATACTCCTTACTGTAAGTGGTGGAATTGATTCTATACTAATGTGCGAATTATTTTATAATGCAAAATTAAAATTCGGTATTGCCCATTGTAATTTTAAACTACGTGCTGATGAAAGTGATACTGATGAGAATTTCGTTAGTGCCCTTGCAGAAAAATATGGTGTTCCCTTTCATTCAATATCGTTTGACACGGCCACTTATGCTAAAAAAAACAAACTATCCATACAAATTGCAGCAAGGCAATTACGCTATAGTTGGTTTGAGGAAATCAGAGAACATTTCAATTACAAATACATAGCAACCGCCCATCACCAGGACGATTCCATCGAAACATTTTTTATCAATATTATTCGTGGAACCGGCATATCCGGACTACACGGTATTTTGCCAAAGCAAGGTAATATTATCCGCCCAATGCTATTTACAACAAAAAATGAAATTGAAACCTATGTAAAAAAACACAAATTAAAATACCGGCTGGATAGCAGCAATGCATCCGACAAATATGTCAGGAATAAAATCCGCCATCTGGTAACACCTGTATTAAAAGAATTAAACCCCGGTATTGAAAACACCATCAATAAAAATATTCAGCACCTGCGCGATGTTGAAATAATTTACAGAAATGAAATTGAATTACGGCGTACAAAAATTGTGAAAAATAAAAAAGATAGTTTTTTTATTTCAATCAAACTATTAAAAAAACTACAGCCAATCACAACCTATTTATATGAATTTTTAAAACCTTTTAATTTCAATATCAGTATAGTAGAAGAAATTATATCTGCACTTGATGGCATCTCCGGGAAACAGTTTTTTTCTGACACACATCGATTGATTAAAGACAGGGAATATTTGATAATAGAACCAAGAAGCGAGAAGCAAGAACCAAGAAGCGAGAAGCAACAGCCAAGAAACAAGAAACAAGAAGCAAGAAATAAGAATCAAGAACCCAGAATTAAGACAATCGTTTCAGAACTACTTATTTCAAATACTCAAAAAGGAATTGAGTTGGACAGTTACAAACTAAAATTCAAATCCGAAGGTAACAATCCGAAATGCGAAATTCCTAGCTCGTCCTCTGTTGCGTTCTTAGATTTTGACAAACTTGAATTTCCTCTTGAAATCCGTAAATGGCAAAGAGGAGACATGTTTTACCCATTGGGGATGAAAAGCAAAAAAAAGCTGAGCGATTTTTTTATTGATAAAAAACTATCTATTATCGAAAAAGAAAATCTGTGGTTACTCACTTCTAAAGGAAAAATAGTTTGGATAATCGGGCAGCGGATTGACGATCGTTTCAAAATTACTGATAATACTATAAAAAAATATATTGTAGAATTGATTTAGGTAGCTTACCTTTGTTAGCCTTATGCAAGACGAAATTTTATTTGAAGAAAAACAATATATTGGCCACAATAAATGGGCAATACTTTGGCGCACTGTATTAGCATTGTTTTGCTTTTTACTTTCTTTTTGGAGCGAAAACCCGAAACCTGTGGCTATCTCAGTAATAAATAAAGAATTATTTACAACTCCCCCATCAATTGTTGGAGAAGACTCAGGGCAGTTATTCTTTTTAATGGGAGTAATTATTATGTTGCTTTCTATAATACTTATGTTTGTATTG
>JAVHPR010000001.1:0-1462 GCA_036170695.1 Bacteroidia bacterium | reverse complement strand
TTATCATTTAGGTGATGTTGGGCGCAAGGGCAAATTTTCTTTCTGTCGAAACACCCTACAGTCCTCACACACGAAGGTCGTAAAGTAAAGTTTTAAAAACCCTGCGGTCGTGACACCCAACAGTCCTCAAACATAGAAGGTCGTAAATTGAAGGTTTAAAAAACCTGCGGTCGTGACACCCAACAGTCCTCAAACATAGAAGGTCGTAAAGTGAAGTTTTAAAAATCATTCAGCCGAAACATCCTACATTCTTCAAACATAGAAGATCTGAAAGTGAAGTTTCAAAAGCTCTGCGGTCGTAACACCTTATAGTCAATAAAAATTATATTTACAGTGTTCAAAAAAAATTTCATGTGGCCGTTAGTCTTGTAGCCCAAAAGTCGTTTTCACTACTTGATAATTTTTCAAATCAACATTCGGATTAGCGATTAAGCCTGAAGCTGAAATGACGACTATTCTATATGTTTGCGCGCCTGGATTTGTTGGGGTACTGCCATCAGTGTTATGGCTCCAAATTTTAAAAGACCCAACGGAAAATGCAAAATCTCTTTCATTAAGTAAAGATGTATAAGGCATACATTGCCATAAAGACCCAAATTTTTCATATACCATAACTGCTCCATTATCTACTATTGCTTGAGTAATGGCAGTTGAATTAAATGTTGAAGAATAAAAACTACCTGCAAGAGTCCAGCTAGAAGAAGTAACTGAAATTGTGTTTGTGCCTATAACATTGGCATTGCCATCAGTACCATTGGTACCATTAGTTCCATTAGTACCATTTGTTCCGGCTATTCCAGCGGGACCAGTCGCACCGTCTTTAGCGCATCCATTAATAATTACAGTCGAAATGCCCAGTAGCATTACAATACCAATTTGTTTTACTTTTTTCATAGTTTGTGTTTTTATGTTATTTTTTGGCAAATATAACAAAAAACCTCATATATAAGGTATGCCGAAATAGTGTATAACTAAAAAGTGTAACAGTTTATGCAGTTTATTCAGACTTTTCCACTATGGAAAAAGAAGACCAAGTATTAAAAAATATAGGAGAAGGGTTTGTTAAGCTTCGAATAAAAAAAGGTTTTTCCAGTTATGAAAAGTTTGCTGTTGAGTACGATTTATCCCGTATGGCATACTGGAAAATAGAAAAAGGTAAATCTAATATTACAATGCGAACCCTGCTAAAATTATTAGCAATTCATAAAATTAGTGTAGAGGATTTTTTTAACAATAATTTCTGATAAACAAAGATTTTTTCAGTCGTAGCACTTGCCAGTTGGAACACCCTGCGGTCGTGACCCTCTTGTTTCGTAATACCCACTGGTCGTAGCACCCAACAGTCATACTACCTTGTGGGTCGTGGCATACTACAGTCATTCCAGTAGAAGTCTCGACACACTTTTATAAGTGGCAAAAACAAATAAAAAATAATTTTCTTCCGCTGCGAAATGTTTTTGCC